>NZ_JFAN01000014.1:0-125483 GCF_006408855.1 Bifidobacterium sp. UTBIF-68
AGGGACGTGAAAATCTGTCCCTGAATCCGTAATGCGCTGTTTTTCGCTTACAGGGACAAGCTCCGTATAGGGGATTTGGTGCTGTGCGTGGGCTGGTTGCGAAAAATGGCGGAATTTCGCGGTTTTGTGCAATCTTGGATTTGTCCCGGTAGTGGTGTCGATCGTTTGACGGGTGTTCCGGGACAACAGTCCTGTCCCGGAATCGCGGAACTGGCCGAATCGCGCTACAGGGACACGAAAACTTGTCTCTGAAACCAAGAAATCATCTGAATCGCGCTACCGGGACAGAAAAACTTGTCTCGGTAGCGGTTTCGATCGTTTGACGGGTGTTCCGGGACAACAGTCCTGTCCCGGAATCGCAAAACTGGCCGAATCCCGCTACAGGGACACGAAAACCTGTCTCTGAAACCAAGAAACCGTCTGAATCGCGCTACCGGGACAGAAAAACTTGTCTCGGTAGCGGTGTTGATCGTCCGACGGGTGTTCCGGGACAACAATCCTGTCCCGGAATCGCAAAACTGGCCGAAATGAGCTACCGGGACACGAAGAACTGTTCCGGATAGGAGCCGGCCGATACTGCGCACAACGCACGCCAAGCGTGCCAGTCTCCCACAATCACTCCAAATGACTGCTGCGGTAATGCAATGGCGAATCCCCGTATCTGCGTTGGAACGCATGGGAGAAACTGCGTACGCTGGGAAACCCTGCGTCCCGGGCGATGGAAGACAGGCTGCGCACGTTCTGATACATCAGTTGCTGATATGCATCTTCAAGCCGCAAACCGGTCAGGTACTCCTTGAAGCTGATGCCGGTGCCGTCTTTGAACAAACGGCAGAAATGCTCTCGGCTGTCCCCGAAATGCTGAGCCAGATCGTCTGCGGTGATGTATTCGGTGTGGTGTGATTCCAGATACCCGATTATTGGTTGGATTACATTCCGTCCGTTTCTGGTGATCGGCTGTTTTCGTGGTCCGACCACGAATCGCCGGTAAGTCATATACAGCATCTCATACAGCAGCGCATTGATATGCATCGGGGTTTCCGGTCCGAGCCGATTCGTCGCATCCAGCATCTCTGCGCACAATTCCGCCATCTGCTTTCGGTCCTCATCGGTCGCACTTGGCGCATCAGGACTTAGCAGAAAGCGTTCGGCGAATTCGTAGACCTGTTTCACACGCTCGCCATCGTAGCTGACGGAGAGAATCAGCGGTGGTTTGCCATTCCTGTTTTCCGTGACAAAACTATGCACGGCATAGGGGCTGCTGATGCACAACTTGCCTGGAAACAATGGCTCCACACGTTCATCCACGGTCACTGTTCCGGACCCCTCGACGACGTAGTTGATCTCCAAGCCGGAATGCCAATGAGCCGGAACAATCTCACGCTCATGATGCACCAGAATCAGCGCGATGTATTTGGAAGAGTACATGGCCTGCTCGCAGAAATCCTTATCCAGCGTAGGGCCGTACACATTGTAGAACTCGTTGGCCATGGTTCTTCCTTCCGTGCGCCTATGCAGGGTCTATGCAGGGTCTATGCAGAGTCTCGTCTCCGGATTCCTATGGTGTCACATTCAGCAAGCCGGCCGATCCGCGATTATCCAACTTCATCACAGAACGCTGGTGACGACGTCACAAAACAGCATACTCAGCCTATCCCGCCCATTTATCGTGGAAAACGACGACGACGTCAGCCAAGAGAAAGGAAAAGCAATGTCGCAAGCAACACCATCCGCTGCGCAAGCAACGGAGCAGACGCTCGATCCAGCGGCCAAACGGCGCATCATCATCGTATGCCTATGTGCTGCGGTGGGAGGATTCCTGTTCGGATACGATACCTCCGTCATCAACGGCGCGGTCGATTCCATCGCCGGAACCACATCCGGTTTCGGTCTGAGCAGCGGTATGAGTGGTTTTTCCGTCTCGTGCGCTCTGCTTGGATGTGTAATCGGTGCTTGGTTCACCAGTCAGATCGCCGATCGTCTCGGCCGTGTGCCCACGATTCTCATCGCCGCGATCCTGTTCATTGTCAGCTCGATCTTCTCGGCCATCGCCCCCGGCATCTGGGTGTTCATCATCTTCCGTTT
Organism: Bifidobacterium sp. UTBIF-68; assembly: GCF_006408855.1. Taxonomy (NCBI): domain Bacteria; kingdom Bacillati; phylum Actinomycetota; class Actinomycetes; order Bifidobacteriales; family Bifidobacteriaceae; genus Bifidobacterium; species Bifidobacterium sp. UTBIF-68. Next base: position 2,086 of record NZ_JFAN01000014.1, read on the forward strand.
CATCGGCGGTCTGGGCGTCGGTCTCGCATCTGTAATCGGACCGGCCTATATCGCGGAGATTGCGCCTTCGCAGATGCGCGGCTTCCTCGGCAGCTTCCAGCAGTTGGCTATCGCACTCGGCATCCTCGCCTCGGTCATTGTCAACGCTGTATTCGCCGGCGCATCCGGCGGCGCTGACGAAACGTTCTGGTTCGGTATGAGCACATGGCGGTGGATGTTGTTGTCCATGCTGCTGCCGGCTGTCATCATGCTCATCGTATCGTTCAAGTTGCCGGAATCGCCACGATTCCTAGTGATGAAAGGCAAGGACGACAAGGCCGCTGAAATCCTCGAACATATCGTTGGCGAAGCCGATCCGCGCGCCAAGGTCGCCGAGATCCGTCGTACGGTGCAGAGCGAGCACATCGCCCGCCTCTCCGACCTCAAGGGCCGTACCTTCGGTCTGAAAAAGGTCGTCTGGATTGCGATGGGCATCGCGATTCTACAGCAGTTGTGCGGCGTGAACATCATCCTGTACTACGATTCCAGCCTGTGGAAGTCTGTCGGCTTCAGTGAGCAGGCCGCATTGAACATCAGCGTGTACCGCACCATCGCCGCCGTGGTGGTCACCGTCATTTCCATGTTCATCGTCGATAAGATCGGTCGCCGCAACCTGCTCAAGTGGGGCTCCATCGGTATGACCGTCTTCCTGGCCGTCGCCAGTCTTGGTTTCTATCAGGCCACCGTCACCGATGCGGGCATCTCCCTGCCGGGGGCCTGGGGTCCGATTACGCTGGCCGCCGTCTATGCCTTCTACCTGACGTTCTGCCTGACGTGGGGCCCTGCCATGTGGGTGGTCATCGGCGAGATCTTCCCGAACGACATCCGTGCACTTGGTGTGGCGGTCGCCACTGCCGTCAACTGGATCGGCAACTTCCTGGTCTCCAATACCTTCCCGTCTCTTAAGGGCATGGTCGGTATCGGCAATATCTATGCAATCTACGCGGTGTTCGCCTTGCTCGGACTGATTTTCGTGGTCAAGGCTCTGCCGGAGACCGCTGGCGTGAAGCTAGAGGATATGAAGGCGGAATGATTATGAGTGGCATGATTGACAAAGACATAAACCGCATACGCCAATGGACCCCAGTGGATGAGGACCTCGACGGCATCGACGCCAACGTGCGTGAGGTCGCCGTGCAGACCCGTAAAAATTTCGGGTTCGGGGTTGATTACACGCGCTGCGAGGTATGGTCTGACCCGGAAGGCGTGGATGTGTACGCCGATGTGCCGTATCTGCCGGACGGCAATGGTTCTACCGCTCAGAGCAAGGCACATTGTCTGGATGTGTATCTGCCACATGACGCGCGGCTTCGTGGCGGTTGTTCGCTGCCGGTGATTGTGGATATCCACGGCGGTGGATTCGTGTACGGGTACAAGGATCTGAACCGGAATTTTGGCACGAATCTCGCAGCTCAGGGATTTGTCGTATTCTCTTTGGGATACCGTCTGGCACCTACTGTCGATTTCGTCGGACAGCTTGCGGACGTACTGCAGGGGCTGAACTGGGTGAAGAATCATCTGGCCGACTATCCTGCCGATCCGGATGCCATCTTCATCGCTGGTGATTCCGCTGGCGCGACTTTGGCCGAATACGCGATCGCTGTCTTGAAGAGCAGTGAGATGGCCAACGCCTTCGGATTCGGGGGTGGTACGGATGTGCCGGTTCCTGATATCGATCCGAAGGGCGCGGTGTTCTTCTCCGGTCTGTTCGATGTGGATGGTCTGGTGCATTACGAGGGCGACACGTCGATTCTGCCGTACCTTGATGCCATGGGTGGCACGTTCTTCGACAGTACCGTGGAACGAGTGCCTGCCGATATGCTTACCGCGCGCGGGCTGGCAGCTTCAGGATTGATGCCGCCGGCATTGCTGACGACCAGCTCTGATGATTTCCTGGAGCATGAGAGCCTGTTCTTCGCCGGACATCTGCGCCGCAACGGTGTGGTGTGCGAAATCTATGATTTTGTGCCGGAGAAAGGCCTGACCCTTGGTCACATCTTCCCCGTAGGCCAAACCTGGTTGCCGGAGAGCCTGTCCGTATTGCAGGAAATCAAGCGGTTCGCATACGGATTGGTTCCTCCTCATTTCCATACCACGACCTGATTCGCTAAGGTTTGGCTGAGCTAGTGCGGTACCGCATTGAGCCGATGCCGGGTCTCGTCGCAGACGGGTCGAAACATAAGTTTTTGTTGATTGGGGTTTATGTTTCGACCCGTTTTGCGTATCTGATTCGGGTCGAAACATAATGTGCTGGCGTGGAAAACTTATGTTTCGACCCGTTACGTTGTCCCGGAATCGTGGAATGGCCCGAATCCTGCTACCGGGACACGAAAGCCTGTCCCGGTAGTCGATATCAATCGATTGATTGCCTTTCCGTGACAGACAATGTGCCCCGGAAACTAGTGATCTGCGTCATTAATTCGTTGACGAATTTACTACCCCCTCAGTCCAGCGAAGCTTACGGGGAGAGACAGGAGATGTAGTGCTCAATTATGAGTGAGACAGACCACTGCCGACCGACTACAGCTTCGTCACGGTCTCGTCGGTGGAGAACCAGACGAATTCGTCCACGCCGCCGGCGAAGGAGGACGGGTACTCCGGGTCGCCGGTGAGGCCGTCGCCGTCAGTAGCCGCTGCGAACACGTGCGCCAGGGAATCGGCCTTCCCCGCACCGGCCGAGAAGAACCAGGTGTGACGGGAGCGGGCGATCAGCGGCGCGGTGAGCGATACGCGCAGCGGTGGCATCTTGGGGGAGTGGCTGACTCCGACCGTCAGACGGTCACGCACCAGCACCTCATGGTGCCCAGAGGATGCCGGGAACAGCGACGCGTAATGACCGTCCGGTCCCATGCCCAGAATCATCAGGTCGATGACCGGCTCGGGGCTGAGTTCAGCAATCAGCTCGGACTCATAGGAGCGGGCGGCGGCGTCCAGCAACGCGGCGTTCGCGGTATCTGCGGCCTTGCGCGCGGTCTCGTCGTCGCCGGCTGCGGCAGCAGTAGCCGCAGCGATTTCCTCGGCGGAACGCACATCGGCTGGCATCTCATGGATATTGGATTCCGGCAGTTTGCCCTCAGCTACCAGCTGATCCAGCAGCAGCTGCCGAGCGGCCACAGCGTTGCGATCCGCGCTGTCGGCCGGCACGAAGCGCTCATCGCTGAACCAGAAATGCACGCGCGACCAGTCGATTGAAGCCGCCAGCGGGTCGTCAAGCACCAATCCCAGCGGTTTCGCGGCCGAGCCGCCGGACAACGCCACGTCTACGCGCGCTCGCTGCCCGCCGCCGGGCAGACGCTCGGCGAGCAGGTCGAGCAGCGTCAGTACCAAGCGCTGCGCGCCTGCCTGAATCATCAGATCGCTATTCGGATAGACGATGAGTCTGCGGTTTGCCATGTGATGCTCCTTAGCGAAATCAGTGCCGAATCAGATCCCAGCCTTCATTGATGACCTCGGCATACACCTCATCGGGGTCGATGCGGCGCAATTCCTCGGTCAGGCAGTCCTCGATGGTGCGCACCGGCACGGAAATCGCCTGCGGAGCCTGGCCGGGCATCGAAATCAATGCCTGGTCCTCATGCGGACGCTCCAACGACACCACGCCATCCGCGCGCGTCAGATACACGCCGGTCACGGCTTCGGCGCCATCCACGTATTCGACGTCCACGTTCACGCCCAGCTTCAATCGCAGCCATGCGCACAACAGATCCATCGGCAGGAACTCCTTGGGGCCGCTCACCTTCACGGCGGTGATCGGCAGGTGCGGCGGCTGGTCGAGCATCGAAGCCAGCAGCCCGCGCCATACGGTCAGACGCGTCCACGACAGGTCGACGTCCTCCGGAGTCCAGTTGCGGCGCAGACGCTCGATAGTGGCCTCGGGGTTATTGGAGCGCATCGCATCGGTCAGACGGCTGCGGGCCATCGCACCCATCAGGTCCTTGGACGGATTGGACGGCGGGTTCGTCGGCCACCACGCCACCACCGGCACATCCGGCACGAGCAGCGGGATGACCATGGTGTCCGGATGGTTGATCAAACCGTTGCGCGGGCGGAGGATGATGATTTCGCCTGCGCCCGCGTCAGCGCCGAAGCGCACCTGAGCGTTCAGATTCGAGCCGGCCGGCCCGTCGGTCAGGTCAACGGCCGGATTGTCGGTCTTCTCCATCGGCTTGGCACCGGTATCGGCGGATGCGCCGTCCGTAGCGCCGTCCGTAGCGCCGTCTGCGGTGTTGGCTCCGGCTTCGGCGTTGTCGCTATGTTCGGTGTCCGGTACGATCGCAATCACGCGGCAGGGGTGCTCGCGGCTGGCGGCATTGGCGACTTCCAACGCATGCTCGAGTTCGCTGTCATCCGTGGCGATCAGCAGCGTCAGCACGCGGCCAGTCGCGGATTCGCCGCGCTCCTCGTGCAGTTGCTCGATCTTATGCGCGATTTCGCGCGTACGGGTATTGGGCAGATCGATGATCATGGCATCCTCCAGTGACGGCCTTCGCGCGCCAGCATCTCATCGGCTTCGGCCGGGCCCCAAGTGCCCGAACGATAGGGCTGCGGCTGGCCGAGCGTGGACCAGAATTCTTCAATCGGATCGAGGATCTCCCAGCTCAGGTTCACCTCTTCGGTGGTCGGGAACAGCGGCGGATCGCCGAGCAGCACGTCCAGGATCAGTCGCTCATAGGCTTCCGGCGAGTTCTCTGTGAAGGAGCGGCCGTAGCTGAAGTCCATGTTCACGTCACGGACTTCCATCGTGGTGCCGCCCGGCACCTTGGCTCCGAAGCGCATGGTCACGCCCTCGTCCGGCTGCACGCGTATCACGATGGCGTTCTTGCCGAGTTCGCGCACGGCAGTCTGCTCGAACGGCAGATGCGGCGCGCGCTTGAACACCACGGCGATCTCGGTCACGCGCTTGCCCAGTCGCTTGCCGGTGCGCAGGTAGAACGGTACGCCGGCCCAACGGCGGGTGTCGATATCAAGTTCGATGGCGGCGTACGTTTCCGTGGTGCTCTTGGGGTCGATGCCCTTTTCCTCGAGGTATCCGACGACCTCGTGCGAGCCTTGCCAGCCCTTGGCGTACTGGCCGCGCGCGGTGTGCAGCGAGAGGTCCTTGGGCAGGCGGACCGCGGACAGCACCTTGGTCTTTTCGGCGGTCAGATCCTTGGCGGTGAAGCTCACCGGCTCCTCCATGGCAGTCAAGGCCATGAGCTGCAGCAGGTGGTTCTGAATCACGTCGCGTGCGGCGCCGATGCCGTCATAGTAGCCGGCGCGGCCGCCGATGCCGATGTCCTCGGCCATCGTGATCTGGACATGATCAACGTAGTTCGCATTCCAGATCGGCTCATACATCGCGTTAGCGAAGCGCAGGGCCAGCAGGTTCTGCACGGTCTCCTTGCCGAGGTAATGGTCGATGCGGAACACCGAGCTCGGGTCGAACACCTCGGAGACCACGTGGTCGAGCTCCTTGGCGCTGGCCAGGTCATGGCCGAACGGCTTCTCGATGATTACGCGGCGCCATGCGCCCTCGGAGGAACGCGACAGGCCGGAGGCGGCCAGCTGCTTGGCCACAATCGGGAAGGCGCGCGGCGGCACGGACATGTAGAAGGCGTGGTTGCCGCGCGTGCCGCGGTCGCGGTCGAGCTCCTGTACGGTGTCGCTCAGGCGCTCGAAGGCAGCGGGGTCGTCGAAGGTGCCGCGCACGAAGCGGATTCCGGCGGCCAGGTTCTTCCAGGTTGATTCCTTGAACGGCGTGCGGCAATGCGCCTGCACGGCGGTCTTGACGAATTCGATGAAATGCTCCTGTGTCCAGTCGCGGCGGGCGAAACCGGTCAGGCCGAAGCTGGGCGGCAGCAGTCCACGGTTGGCGAGGTCGTATACTGCCGGCAGCAGTTTCTTCTGGGCGAGGTCGCCGGTGACGCCGAAGATCACCAGGCTGCAGGGGCCGGCGATGCGGGGCAGGCGCAGGTCGCGCGAGTCGCGCAACGGGTTGCTCCAGTTGGATAGTTCACTCATGGTTCCAAGGATAGCCCCGAGCTGCGGATTTATCGATAAAGTAATTGAACAATGGTTGTGAGATGCCGCATATTTCGCTTGCGGCGTGACGGCGGACTGCGGATTGGTGCGGCGTCGAGCATAAAGCCGAGTACAAAGCCGAGCACTGATATGTTTGGCGGTGCGCTCGGCGGTGCGTGCGCCGGTTGTGGCTGGCTATGCCGGTCAATCTTCCGCGTAGCGTCAGCTGGAGCTTCAGCTGGAGGCCGGATTTGGGACAAAACATAAGGTTTCGACGTTATCAACTTATGTTTCGTCCCGTTTTGTATGGCCAAAGTGGGACGAAACATAAACCGATGGCGTGAGAAACTTATGTTTCGCCCCGTTTGAGAGAGCGAAAGCTCTGAAATGGATGTGGTGGGTGTGATGCTAGTGGTCTGTCTCGTAAATAATTGAGGGATTCAGCTTTTTCTCTCCCCCAGTCAGCTTCGCTGACAGCCCCCTCATCAGAGGGGGCCAGCACCGCTCAACCAATTACGAGATGGACCACTAGTGGGCATTGGCGGTTTGGCGGTTTGGCGATGGCGACGGTGGTGACAATGGGAGGCGTGGAGACTTGCCGCAGTGCCACTTTCATGAAATTCTCAGGTAACGCTTATGGTACGCGCAGAAGAGGGTTGTTTACTGTAATCAGCCGCAAGGCAGCAATAACTGAATCCCTTTCTTCTTCTCTCTTCTCTTCCTTGGAAGGCCCGGTCCCAACCGCCGGGCCTTTTTGTTGTCTTTTGTCGTCGCCGTTATCAGGACATGAGGCGATTCGTGTGGAATCACCATCCGAGCAGCGGGACAACAGCCGTTATTGTCCGTTATGCGCTTTGAGCGGTGCTGCCGTCGAGGATAGGATTGTGTTGGTAAGACAGTGTTGGCGGATACGTTAAAACCCTTGGAATCGTAATGATTCCAAGGGTTTCGTGGTGCCCCCCGTGGGATTCGAACCCACAACCCACGACTTAAAAGGACGCTGCTCTAACCGTTGAGCTAGAGGGGCAACATTTCTAAGATACACATCTGCGCTAGACATGCCAAATCGGCGTTGCGCGTTGTGTGATCCAGAGGTCGATCATATGTGGCGCAGACACATTACCAACGTATCGCACGCTGCAATGACCGTGCGCGGCAAGCTGCCAACCGCGCACTAGCCAGCCAACGCGAGACCGGCGCGCATCCCCCACTGGTTCTACAGTGGTCGGCATGTCATGCACCACTATTCTCATCGGCAAGAACGCCAGTTACGACGGTTCGACCATCATCGCCCGCGACGACGATTCCGGTTCCGGCCGGTACGATCCCAAACACCTCGTCGCCGTTGCGCCCGAAGACCAGCCACGTCATTACCGCAGCGTGCTGAGCCATGTGGAAGTCGACCTGCCCGACGATCCTTGCCGGTACACCATCGCGCCGAACGTGCTGCACAACCGTGGCGTACTGGCCGAGGCCGGCGCCAACGAACATAACGTGGCGATGAGCGCCACCGAAACCATCGCGGTCAATGAGCGGGTGCTCGCCGTAGACCCGCTGGTCGAATTCAAGCCCGCCCAAGGTGAGCCGGGCGCTCCCTACTACCAGGCCGAACAGCCCGGCGGCATCGGCGAGGAGGACATCATCACCCTCGTCCTGCCGTACGTCACCACCGCGCGCGAGGGCGTCGCCCGGCTCGGCGAACTGCTGGAGACCTACGGCACCTATGAATCGAACGGTGTGATCATCTCCGATGTGGACGAGATCTGGTACGTCGAGACGATCGGCGGCCACCACTGGATCGCACGCCGTGTGCCGGACGACTGCTACGCCACCATCCCCAACCAGCTCGGCATCGACGACTTCGACCTGACCGATGCGTTCGGCAAGCAACGCGAATACATGTGCAGCGCCGATTTGCGTGAGTTCATCGCCGGGCATCATCTCGACCGCACGATGGGAGCGCCCGCTGTGTTCGGCGGCCGTCACTCCCACAGCGCCGGGTTCGGTGCCGTTGCGGGTGCGGGTGCCGCCGCGCTGCCCGACCGGTTCAATCCGCGCAAGGTGTTCGGCACGAATACCGCCAAGGACCACATCTACAACACCCCGCGCGCCTGGTATATGCAGCGCTATCTCAATCCCAGCGAGGACTGGGATTCGCCGACCGCCCGGTATACGCCGGAATCCGGCGACATCCCATGGTGCCGCGTGCCGGAAGACAAAGTGACCCTCGAGGACGTCGATTTTCTGCTCTCGAGCCATTTCGAGGGCACGCCGTACGACCCGTACGGGACCAAGGGCACCGCCGAATCGCGCCACCGCTATCGTCCGATCGGTGTGAACCGCACCGGGCATATGGTGGCGATTCAGCTGCGCCCGTACGTCCCGACGTGCAGCCGTGCGGTGATGTGGGTCTCCTTCGGTTCCGGCCCATTCACCACCATCGCCCCGTTCTATGCGAACGTTGACGATACGCCCGCCTACCTGCGCGATACCACGCCCACTGTGTACACCGACAATCTGTACTGGACGAACCGTCTGATCGCGGTGATTGCCGACGCGCACTGGTTCGAGACCCGCAATGCCATCGAGGGGTATGCGGAAGGCGTGCGCGCGTTCGGTCATCGTCTGGTTGAACAGACCGATGCGCAGGTGGCCGAGGGCGGTTATGGAGACGAGGACGTGCGCGCCGTGCCGGCGGTGCTGGAGGTCGCCAACGAGCGCATGGCCGACTATCTGCGCAAGCACACGCTCGGGTTGCTTGACAAGGTGACATACATCGCCAGCAACCTCATGCGCAACGGCTTCGCCATGTCCGATCGTTGGACGGACTAGTTATATCCTCGGCTGAGTATGAGATTTGCCCCGCTGAGTGGTGTGTAAGCGGAGCGAATCCTCGGTGAGATGGATGATTTGCCCCGCTGGCGTCCCTCAATGGGGCAAACCCTCGGTTGGCTATGGGATTTGCCTCACTAAGAGCCTCTCAGTGAGGCAAAACAACGGGGTATGCGATGTTATGCACCGCTGAGTGTTGCTAGCGGGGCGAATCCTCGGTCGGTCATAGGTGTTGCCCCGTTTAAGGGTATACAGGCGCGTCAAAATCCCGATTGAACCGATGCTTTGCCCCGATGGAGACGAATACGCGCAGTGATGACGCCGGATTGGCGACGTAGGCCGCGACGGATGCCTGGCCGCCGGACGAATATGCGCAGTGACGACGACGGATTGACGACAGTGCCGAATCAGTTGAAGCCGACGACCTTTTCGGCGATGGTGTAGCCGTTGCGCACCAGCCAACGGCCGCTCTTGCCGGGGAGGTTGATCGCTCGGGACATGAGCTTGGCGCGCACGTCATGCCCGATGGTCGGCGAGTAGTCGTCAAGCGCCGCCCAGAGTTCGCGCTTCTTGGCATAGTTCGCCTTGTCCCGCGAAAGAATCAGGAACACCGAGGTCACGCATGATTCGATAGCCAGGAAGTGGATCATGTACCGATACAGGCCGTCCGGCACCGTGCCGCGCTCCGGCGTGGCCTCGGTCATCAGCCGGTTGACGAGCCGCAGCTGGTCCACGCGGCGAATCATGACATCCGTCTGCACGCTCTGGCCCTCGCGCCCGATGAAATAGTGGTAGAACGGTACGTCCAAATATTGGATGCGACTGACCCACGGGAACGGCTGGTACGAATAGTAGAAGTCCACGTAAAACGTGTGCTCCGGCAGCTTGAGCCCCGAATCGCGCACCACCTGAGTGCGGAAAGTGAGCGCATGCATGATGATGTACTGCGCCAGCCCGAAATGCCCCAGATCATCCCAGCCGAGAACGCGGCCCGCCGGGATGACGCGGCGGAAGTTCACCGTATGCTTGTAGCGCTTGGCCACCTTGTCGTAGACGTAGTTGGTGACGAGCATGTCGATGGGTTTGGCGGCCTCACGCTGTGCCCGCAGCGTGGCCATCACGGTATTGATGGCCTGCGGGTCGACCCAATCGTCCGCATCCACCACTTTGACGTACATGCCGCGCGCCGCCGCCAGCCCTGTGTTCACCGCGCCGCCATGTCCCTTGTTCTCCTGATGGATGGCCCGTACGATTCCAGGATTGTTGCGTTCGAGCTTCTGCGCGTATGCCAGCGTGCCGTCCTTGGAGCCATCGTCCACAATCAGCACTTCGATGTCCTGAGTGTCCGAGGCGGAGAGAATCGAGTTGACACAGCGGTCAAGATAGGACTCCATATTGTATGCGGGGATTACGAAGGTGAGCGTCTTTGCCGTCGTTGCCGCGTTGGCCATACCAGTTACATCCTCACATGGTTCCATCGAAGGTTGCGCATCGCGGGCCGCAGGTTGCGGGCCGCGCGAAACGCAACACTGATTTCGTTCGTTTGCTGTTCAAACCGTAGCACTTTGCCACGGTGAATGATAGGCGCGTTACGCAAGATGCCGCGCCCGTTGCATATTCTGCACGCCAGCAGTATTGCACTGTCGTACTAAGACAGGGCTTGAGGGACAAAGCTTGACAGGGCTCGGCGATGGTCGACGCTACAGTGGCTTCTCGCGCAGTGCGATGTGCGGCTAGTATGCCGCGCGGAGCGCGTCCCTGATCGCAGGACGGACTGTCAACGGTTGCAGTCCTCCCAATGGCTGTGGGGTAGCTGTCCCGTCAGAGGGGCCAATATAATCAACGAACTTCTGACGCGAGATACTGGTGTGCCCGGTGCCCTACTCGGTGATGTTCTCGCTGGCCGGATTGCCATTCATGGCATCGGTCTCGTTGCTCGCGCTGGCGTCGTCAACGTCGGTGCCCGTGCTGCTGACGGTGTCAATGACACCGGCGCCGCCGTCACACGATATCGCCGGCAGCTCGTGCTGGCCGCCGCGTTGCCTCCGTTGTGCCTCGCGCTGTGCCTCGCGCTGTGCCTCGCGTTGTGCCTCGCGCTGTGCCCGCGCGCCCTCGAACAGCAGCTGCGGCTTGGAATTCAGGCGGCTCAGACCGTGCCACGCCAGATCCACGATGTACGCAGCGAGCTGCTCCTTGCTTACCTTCGGCCGGTCTGCCCAGTACTGGCCGGTGAATACGGTCATGCCCACCAGCATCTGCGCGTAGTACGGCACGCCCTTGACGGACAGCTTCTGTCGCTTGAAGGTGTCGGAGAGGATGTCCTCGACCCTCAGTGAGATATCGCCCAGCAACGAGTTGAACGATCCGGACGGGTCGGTGCTGGGGGAGTCGCGCACCAGCACCTGGAAGCCCTCCGCGTTCTCCTCGATGTAGGTGAGCAGCGCCAGCGCGGTCCGCTCCACGATGCGGCGCGGGTGGATGTCCGGATTATCCAGCGCCTCGGTGAGCGTGGTGGTCAGCGCGCGCATCTCGCGGTCCACGATTACCGCGTAAAGACCCTCCTTGCCGCCGAAATGCTCGTAGACAATAGGCTTGGAAACCTTGGCGTGCGCGGCGATCTCCTCGACGCTCACCGCCTCGAACCCTTTGGCGGCGAACAGGGAACGGCCTACTGCGATGAGCTGTTCGCGTCGCTGCAGCGACGTCATACGTGAGGAATGTGCCATAGCGTTCAGCTTAGCCGGTGGGCGGGCCGGTTGGAATCGGCGGTGCCGGTGGGAGTGAAATTGGTTGCGGGTGACTTACCTCGGCTTATACGCAGCTGCCCATACGAAGTGGCTTATACTCAGCTGCCCATACGGAAAAAGATGGACGATGTGTGTCTTCTGTCATATAAGCGTGGCAAAATCATCATCAGCAGGCATAGTGCCTGTTTCTCAGGAAGGAGGCTGATATGACCGTTGCATATACCCGCTCGGTGATGTCAACTATGCGTGGGGGGGGTCTCTCCTGAGCTAGTGGTGTTCGTCAGCCTTCTGAGAGTCCGAAGAAGGTAAATCCCATGGCGAATACATACAAAGACGATATCGCGTCTCTCGATAAGGACTACTCGGTCGGTGTCCAGAAGGCATATGATGCCGCGAAGCAGCAGCTTGCGCAGGTGAATACCGCCAACCTTGAAGGCACTGACCGTGCACTTCCGCAGGATCTGGGCAATAAGCTGGATTCGACGTTCACTCAGTTCGCGCAGGCCAAGCAGCAGAAGAGCGCCGAAATCACTCCGAAGAAAGAGGCGCTGAAGAAGCGTCATCTGATTTTCCTGCTGGTGCAGCTCGCGCTGATCGTACTGGGTCTTATCATTGCTTTCAAGGCTGGCGGCGACAGCGCGGGCATGTTCGGCTGGTTGATGCTGATCGCCGGAATCATCTGCCACTTCATCTTCTCCTCCATGGACAAGAAGGCCGCCGCCGCGCTGGCTCAGGAATGGCGCTCGCTGTTCGGCGCGTATCAGGCGACGTTCGGCCACAAGGAGACTCTGCACCAGTCCGCCAGCGGACTGTACAAGGACATCGACGACCTGTACCTGCGCAGCCTGGATCCGCAGCAGCGCGGCTTCGAGATGCAGAACCGCCAGCTGCAGAAGCAGATGGAGGCGCAGAACGAGCAGCATGAGCAGGCCATGGCCATGCAGGCTGCCCAGATGAAGCAGATGCAGAGCATGATTGACGAGCAGCGCAACACGAACGCGATGCTGCGCGGCTAATCAAATATGGTATCGGTGAATGATCAGATGGAATGCCCCGGTTGCGGGGCTTCCGTCGCTTTACAGGATGAAGTGTGCGCCTTCTGCGGGAGAAAGCTCACGTTCACCTCCTTGAATTTCAAGGAAGTGAGAAAAGCCACGTACAAGGAGTCGGCGAAATTCCTGGACGCATATAAGGGCGCGTTGAAGAATTCCCCCGACAATCCCGAAGTGCTGGCTTCGTTGGGTTATGTGCTTCTGGATCGAGGACAGTATGCGGAGGCTGCCGACACGCTCGATAAGGCTGCGGCCAACGGAGCGGACAATCCGGACGTGCTGTTCCGTGCGGCGCTCGCCAGATACAAGACGAAAAGACCATTCCAAATCACGTTGCGTGAGGCGGAGAAGATCATTGCCTGCATCGATTCGGCGATCGCCATGGAGCCTCATCCTGAATATCTGTTCGTTAAGGCGGAGCTGATCAAACAGTTATTTGAACGGCGTTTTGTCCGGTATAGGGAACGTTCATCCGATGTGTTGGATCAAGCGAACTCGTCCGGTTTGTCGGCCAGCGACCGGGCGGATTTGGAATCATTGCTCAACGGATGAGACGACGAGTTGCCGCATAGGCATGGAGAGAAATGGATTATGGCAGTTTATAGCTTTCAAGAAATGCTACGATGCCGCAAGGAAATGGCGATGAAAGCCTGCGGCATCTTCGATGAAGAGGAAGTCGGGCGCATCGACCCGATTTCATACGCCGAAAAATCCGGTGACCATTTCTTCGTCACCGTCTGGATGTTCGGCAATAAGAAGATCTACTCGGCGATGATGGAGATACTTCCCGGCAACTGGCCCGATTCGGAGAGCGGATACGGAAGGGCGTTCTTCGATGTCTACCGTTTCAAGAACATCAATGACATTCGAGTGGATGATTACGGCTGCGTCATCACATTGAACACGGGAAAGAAGCTCGAGCTGAACTCGAACTGCCTGGAAGGCAAGGATGCCTTCGCGTTCTCGGCGCATGGCCTCGTCAGCCTTTGGGACGAATACGACGACTGACAAGGCCGTGAACCAGGCCTCCCATACATGGTCTGGGCGGATACGACCGTCCAGACCATGACTACAAGAGTAATTCGGCGCTGAAAAGGAACATGGCGATGGCACTATTCGGTAAAAATTCTAATGAAATCAATTACGTAGGTGGGGAAAAACACTTTGCCGATGTCATAAAAAACAGGTCGGCAAATGACACATTGATCTTCCGCAATCCCGAAGAGGATTTCAATCATGGCTCCACTCTGGTGGTGCAACCCGGCGAACAGGCGATATTCGTCAATGAGGGCAATATCGAGCAGGTGTTCGATCAGGGCACGTATACGTTGACCACCTCCAATTACCCCTTCATTTCACGGTTGCGTAACGCGCTTTCCGGGGGAATCTCCACATTCAACTGCGTGGTGTATTTCGTCCGCATCGCTACGAGCCGTGAAATCATGTGGGGCACCGATACGCCGATCAAAGTCATGGACAAGGCGTATGGCGATCAGTTCACTGGCGTCGGCGTGGAAACCGAGGTCGGGGCTCGGGGTTCGTACAGGGTCAAGGTTTCAGATGCGGGACTGTTCCTGACCACTCTCATTGGCGGCAACTATGACCTGACCGATCAGGAGAGTCTCCGTGATTTCTTCAGGAACCAGTTCCTGAGCCATATTCTGGCATTCCTGACTCGTGAACTGACCAATTGGAACCAGCCGCTGATCAGCGCTCCGGCCAACGTGATCGCGTACTCCCAGTCGATTCAGAAGGAACTCGAGCCGGTTGCGGGCGAGTATGGTCTGGAGATGCTGAACTTCAACATCTCCGGAATGAAGATCTTCGACAATGAGGAGAGGCGGCAGGCTCAGGCTCTGGCGACGAAGAACCGCGAACAGTACTTCGGGCAGATGGCTGCGGGCGCAGGTGCCGCTGCGGCGGCGGTCGGCCAGCAGCAGGCGTATCAGACGCTGGGCACCAATTACCAGCAGGCGCAGGTGCTGGAGGCGATGAATCAGGCCGCAGCGAATCCGGGTGGCGAGAGCGGTGCGCTGATGGGCGCCGGCATGGGGCTGACCATGGGCGCCGGATTGGGGCAGATGATTCCCGGGCTTATGGGACAGACCCTGCAGGCCGCGGCTGCGGCACCGGGGGCGTCCGGCACCGCAGCTCAGCCGTCCGCGAGCAAGGGCGACCCCATGGAACGTCTGTCGAAATTGAAGCAAATGTCGGATGCCGGACTCATCAGCACCGAGGAATATGAGTCCAAGAAGGCAGAAATCCTCAAGGAGCTGTGAACACGACCATGACACGTTATCTTTCTTCGATCATCGCGACGGTATTCTTTGCGGTGGCGATTGCGGCGTTCGGCTTCCAGCTGGCTGTTTTCGAGTTCGCACCCATTGCCCAGTACGTCGTGCTGTCGTTCATGCTGGTGTTCACCGTCCTCATCTGGGTTGCCGACGCGCAAGCGAGCCGTCAAATGGTGGGGCGCGACCTGTACCACCGCATCATAGCCGAGAACGGTCTGTTCCCCATCGTCGGATACCTCGTGCAGTGCGTGTTCGCGCTGTTGTATGGTCTCGCATGGAACACGGTGCTTAACCCGGTGGCCACCGGATTGCGGCTCGTTTTGCCGAAGGGCTTGTTCCTCCCTCTGATCGTCGAACTGGTTATTACCGCCGTGGTCGTGGTGTTCTGGCTGGGCAACGTCCGGGCGAACGATCACACCGCGCTGCAGCACGTCGAACATGAAGCGAAGATTTCCAGCAAGGAGCAGCTCAAAGGGCAGGTGCTGCTACTCAAGCAGCGTGTCGGCTCAGCTGATTCGAGCAAGGCCGAGACAATGCGTTTCATCGAGCAGAAAGTCTCCGCGCTCCCATTGAATCCCTCCGCGTCGGCGCTGCCGTTATACCAGCAGGCGATTCAGCTGATCATCGCCGCGAACCAGACACCGGGAGAGGTGACGCTGGAGACGCTGGAGAACATCAAGCGCGCCGTCGCCATGGTGCGCTGAGCCTATCCGCATTTCGTTACTTCAGGCCGTGGCGCTGATAAGAACGCCGCGGCCTTCTTTGATGTGTGCGCATGATGTGTGCGGAAAGCAATACCAAGGCGTGCGTAGACTTGGCAGGTATGGATACGAATACTGTGCTCGCCATTGTTGGCGTGATTGTGGTGGCGGTCGTGCTGATCGCCTTGAGCATCTGGCTGTCCAAGTCCCGCAAACGCGACCTCGATCGCGCAATGGGTCAGCAAGCGCCGGATGACAAGCGGACCCGTGACGCCAAAGCCGCGGCGGACGCTCGTTTGGCTGCTGAAGCGGAGGCCGAGGCCGCGGCATCCGCGCAGTCCGGCCGGGAACCGGCATCTCGCGCCTCCGGTGCGGATGAAGAATCCGCTGCGTCTGCCGGAACGGCTGCCTCAGGGGTTACCTCGGCATCCGCGACTGCGACGCAACCTGAGCCCGCAGCGCACGCTTCCGCTCCAGTCGCCCCCAAAACCGAATCCCCGGAATCCATCGGCTCGCGACTGACCCGCCTCAAGGCCAAGCTCGCCAAGTCCGACAATCCGTTCGGCAAGGCGCTGTTCAATATCCTGACCAAGGACAATCTGTCCGAATCCGATTGGGAGGACGTCGAAGACACGCTGCTGCTGGCCGACGTTGGCGCGGACACCTCCGCCCAGCTGGTCGACGATCTGCGCACCGACGCCCGTGTCAACGGCCGATCCGACCCGGAAGAGGTGCGTGCCACCCTCAAGGAGAAGCTGCTCGACCTGGTCGGCCGCGACACCGATCGTCGCCTGAACGCCGAAAAGCCGGGCGCGGACAAGCCGTCCGTCATCATCATGGTCGGCGTGAACGGCACCGGCAAGACCACCACCGCCGGCAAGCTGGCGCGTCTGTTCGTGGCGGAAGGCAAGAACGTGGTGCTCGGCGCGGCCGACACCTTCCGCGCCGCCGCCGCCGACCAGCTCGAAACGTGGGGCGCCCGCGTGAACGTACCGGTCGTCCGCTCCGACAAGGACGGCGCCGACCCTGCATCGGTGGCGTTCGAAGCCGCAGGCAAGGCCAAGGAATCAAATGCCGATGTGCTCATCATCGACACCGCCGGGCGTCTCCAGAACAAGGCCAATCTCATGGACGAGCTCGGCAAGATCCGGCGCGTCACCGAAAAGCAGCTGCCGGTCGCCGAAGTGCTGCTCGTGCTCGACGCCACCACCGGCCAGAACGGCATGGCCCAGGCCAAGGTGTTCGCCGAGGCCGTCGGCATCACCGGCGTGGTGCTCTCCAAGCTGGACGGTTCGGCCAAGGGCGGCATCGTGATCTCCGTGCAGAAGGAGCTCGGCGTGCCGGTCAAGCTCGTCGGCCTCGGCGAAGGCCCGGACGATCTCGCCCCGTTCGATCCGGAAGGCTTCGTGGACGGCATCCTCGCTTAGTGGATCGTCTTCTTCGGGTCTCTCCCCCAGTCAGCTACGCTGACAGCCCCCTCATCAGAGGGGGCCATAGCCGTACGGACGCGCTGCGCGCGCGGTTTGCTGGCTCGTCTGTAGGCAACGTTCCGTCAGAGGGGGCGATAGCACGGCGCATGCCATTTGAACGATTACGAGAGTCGCTGCCAGTGTGACTGACGGTCTTGCGTCCACGTTGTGAACGCTCGGGAACGGCATCCGATGACAAACCAAGCCCTGAATCATGTTCGTAACATGGTTCAGGGCCTTTTCATACGCCTAGGAATAACGCCGAAATCCAGTCGCCGAGCATGGCGGAAACCCCCAGTCATGCTTAACAATCGCGTAACGTGCCGTAACGAAACCAAAATGCATCCGGCTTTTACTGACAAACTGTTAGCCCCCACAAGGGGGACGGCATGTAGTGGAATACAGACGCCGACCGTCCGGCTTGAAACCCGGCTCTCGACGCCATGAACAAAGAGAGGGAGGTAGACATGGAAGCGCTTGATTCCGGAAACACCGCATGGATCCTTACATCCGCGTCCCTGGTTTTCCTCATGACGCCGGGTGTGGCGTTCTTCTATGGCGGCATGGTTCGTGCCAAGGCCGTTCTGAATATGCTGATGCTTGAGGCGGCCGCACTGTCGGTCACCATGATTATCTGGACCCTGTGGGGCTGGTCCATCGCCTACGCCGGCAATGACATCGGCGGCATCTTCGGCGACCCGGCCAGCGGATTCCTGCTCAAGGATTCCATGGTGGCCCAGGATGGCGTGTTCACCACCACCGGCCTCAATGCCAACAACTACCCGGTGTCCGTCGACGTCGCCTTCCAGGTGGCCTTCGCCATGATCACCGTCGGCCTGATCTGCGGCGCCATCGCCGAGCGTGTCAAGTACAGCACCTGGATGATCTTCGTGGCCCTGTGGATCACCTTCGACTACGCCCCGATGGCGCACATGGTGTGGAACGGCGGTCTGCTGTCCGCTGACGGCGCGATTTCCAAGGCCATCGGCGCCGCCGCCCACGATTTCGCAGGTGGTACTGTCGTCCACATCAACGCCGCAGTCGCCGCCCTGATCATCGTGCTCATCATCGGCAAGCGCAAGGGCTTCGGCACCCAGCCGTTCCGTCCGCACAACGTGCCGTTCGTGATGCTCGGCGCCTTCCTCCTGTGGTTCGGCTGGTTCGGCTTCAACGCCGGTTCCGCCTTCGCAGCCAACGGCACCGCCGGCTATGCCTGGGTCTCCACCTCGGCCGCAACCGCCGCCGCCATGCTCTCTTGGGGCTTCACTGAGAAGATTCGCTCTGGCCACTACACCGCCATGGGCGCTGCCTCCGGTATGGTCGCCGGCCTGGTCGGCATCACGCCGGCCGCCGATGTGGTCTCCCCGTTGTGGGCCATCGTGCTCGGCGCGATCGTCGGCATCCTGACCTGCCTCGCCTGCGGTCTGAAGTTCAAGTTCGGTTACGACGACTCCCTCGATGTGGTCGGCGTGCACGGCGTCGGCGGTTTCACCGGCACCCTGCTCATCGGCTTCTTCGGTGAAGGCACCGGCCTGCTGGCCGGCGGCGACTGGAAGCAGCTCGTCGTGCAGCTGGTCATCGCCCTCGTCGCCATCCTCTACTCCGCAGTGATCACCGCGATCATCGCCTTCGCTCTGGAGAAGACCATCGGCTGGCGTGTCACCGAAGCTCAGGAAGTCAGCGGCATCGACCTTGTTGATCAGGGCGAACGCGCTTACGATTTTGCTGGTACTGCCAGCTCCGTTCTCAAGGAGGTGAAGTGAGATGAAGCTGATCACCGCTATCATCCAGCCCCATAAGCTCGACGACGTCAAGGAAGCTCTCGCGGCTGCCGGCGTGCACGGTCTGACCGTGTCCGAAGCCAATGGCTACGGCCGTCAGCGCGGCCACACCGAGGTCTACCGCGGTGCCGAATACACGGTGGATCTGATCCCGAAGATTCGCATCGAGGTCCTGGCCGATGACGCCGACGCCGAGACGCTGGTCGGTGTGATCGTCAAGTCCGCTGGCTCCGGCACCATCGGCGACGGCAAGGTGTGGGTCGCCCCGCTGGATTCCGTGACCCGCGTGCGTACCGGTGAGACCGGTTCCGCCGCTATCTGATAAGTCGTCCGGGCTTCCGGTGGTATGCAGGAGTTCGGACTATCGATAAGACAAGGTCCCCGCACGTTGCGATTGTCGCCGTGCGGGGACTGTCATATGTGGGTTGTTTCCCATTCGGACATGGGGATACCTCGTGGGTACTGCTGCAACTGCGTTACAAGGGGCTGTTTAGCCTCTGCGGGAAGATGTTCCGAAAAGCCTGAAACAGCCCCTCGTAACGCAGAAGTGCACATCTGAAGAAAGATCTGAGGCAATGACTTCGGCAGTAGATGGTTTGAAGCAACGATTCATGGCGATGAGCCAGCCGGACGACGACGGTGTCTACCGGAATGGCCCGGCAAAGCGTGCGGCACGCACCGAACTGGCCATGCAGTGCCTCACGCAACTGTGGGATGAGGCGTGCGCGGCCGTCTCGTTCACCGTGCCGGCGGCCGGCATCGGCTTCGCGGCGGTCGGTTCGCTGGCGCGTGGTCAGATCGGCCCCAGCTCCGATCTGGATCTGGTCATCATCTATGAGCCGCGCGCTGTGAACGACCAGCAGCTCAATGAACTGGCCAACAAACTCTGGTATCCGCTCTGGGACAGCGGTCTCGACCTTGACCATTCCATTCGCACCCGCACACAATGCGAGGAGGTCACCGACCATGACCTGCCGGCTGCGATGGGGTGGTTGGATGTCAAGCCCATCGCCGGCGACACCGAGCTCATACGCACCACGGCTGCGTCCATCCTCGAGCGTTGGCGCAAGGCGGCGCGCAAACGCCTACCCGAACTGCTGGACTCCGCCAAATCACGCCTTGACGAGTTCGCAAGGCTCCAGTACGTCAACCAGCCGGACATCAAGGAGGCGCGTGGCGGTCTGCGCGATTCGGTGCTGATCTCCGCCCTGGCCACATCATGGCTGGCTGATCGCCCGCACGGCAGCTATGACGAAGCCGTGGAGCGTCTGCTGGACGTGCGCGATTGCATTCATCTGGTGGCCAACAAGGACACCAATCTGCTGCTCACCCCGTATCAGGCCAAGGTGGCCGCCATGCTGGGCCTTGCCGACCCGACATGGCCGGAAGACGAACGTGCCGCCTATTCGATTGACGATCTGCAGACGCTACTCGCCCGGCTCGGTCGCCGCATCTCCTTTGCCTTGGATTCCACCGCATCCCGTGCCGAGCATTCGCTGACCCACGAGAAGCCCCGGTTCGCGTTCTTCCAGATGTTCTCCCAGCGTGCCGGCGGCAAGCGCGAGGCCCCGCAATTCGACATCGTGGCCCCCGGCATCGCCAAGCACGAAGGCGAGTTGGTGCTCGCCCCCGGCGTCGAACCAGCCAAGGACGCCAAACTGGCGCTGCGTATGGCTGTGGCCTCGGGCGAATTCGGCCTGCCCATCAATCCGTCTACGCTGGTCAATCTCAAGAAATGCCCAATTCGTGACAACCAATGGGACGCCGAATCCCGTGAACTGTTCGTACGGCTGCTCGCATGCGGGCCGGAGCTCATGAATGTGTGGGAAAGCATCGACTTCGTGGACATCCCGGGCCGATGGATGCCGGAATGGCTGGGCATCCGCAACCGCCCGTCCGCATCGGCCGCGCACCGGTACACCATCGACCGCCATATGGTCGAGGTCACCTCGCGCATCACGCGTGACACCCCGTCCGGCGGCCGTTACGATGACGAGCATTATCAGGCGCTGCTGCTCGCCGCCATCACGCACGACATCGGCAAACGCGCGTTCGTGGCCGACCACGCGGCCGAAGGAGCCCGCCATGTTCCGGTGATCCTCAAACGCATGGGGTATGCGCAGAACATCATCGACTGGGCCACGATTCTGGTCCGCGAACATCTGACGCTTTCCGAATACGCCACCGGCAAGGACCCCAACGACCCCGCGACGGCGGCCGAACTGGCCGACCGCCTGCACCATGACAAGCTGCTGCTGGATATGCTCTTCGACCTGACCCGGGCTGATGGCTCATCCCTCGGTGCCACCGCCGGCGAGTCAATCACCAAGAAATACGGATGGTCCAAGTGGCGCGAGCAGATCGTGCACACCATGTACGCCTCCGTGCGCGCCGCCATGTAGCAATCCGAGCCTCCTCTAGCGAGGGGACTCCCGGCGAGGCCGGATGGGGGGGGAGAAGACAGTCGTGATTGTTGTGACCTACCGCATCCACCCATCACCTCGCACGCGCAGCCCATTGAACAGTCCGCGCCCGCCCATCAGCACCACGTTGAACGCGGTCCACAACACAGCCGTGCGCAGCAGGTCGTTCGGCAGCTGCGGGGCCACACCGCCGGCCACCAGCGAGAGAACGGCGATGTACACCAGTGCCGTCAGCGTGCAGGTGGCCGCCAGATACCGATAATCGCGTGCTCCGATGAGGATGCCGTCAATGGCCATCATCCAGCCCTGCAGTGGGAAGAAGACACCCATCGTGACCATGCCCACGGCCACCAGAATCTGGATGTTCGCGGTGGGGGAGAAGAAGCGTCCGGCAAACAAGCCAATCGCGGCGAATCCCACGCCGATGACCGCCCCGACCATCAGTCCCGCACGGCCGGTTGCGCGGGTAAGCGTCCGGGCCTGGTTCCGGTCGCCGGCGCCGAGCGCGGTGGCCACCAACGTCTGACCGGCGATGCCCACTGAATCCAGCATGTTCATCGCGAAGTTCCATGAGGAATTCACGGCCTGGAAGCCTGCCAGCACCGCAGTGCCCATGCGGGCCGCGCAGACGACCGTGGCCACCATCGCCGCGCGAATCGCCAGCGTACGGATGAACAACGGTAGTCCGTCGCCGCCGGCGGCCGCGATACCTTGCAATCGGGGCTGCAGGCTCGCCCCGTCCGCCCGAGCCCACAGGATGGCCGGCACCACCAGAAACAGTCCCATATACCATTGCGCAATCAACGTGGCCACGCCCGAACCGGCGATACCCCAGCGGAACACGAACACGAAGAGCATATCAAGCGCGGTGTTCAGCACCGCGCCGCTCACCGCCGCGATCAGCGTGATGCGGACCTTCTGCAGTCCGCGGAAGATGCCGTTGGCGGCATACACCAGCAGCATGCCCGGTGCGCCCAGGACTATCGCGCGCGTGTAGGTCGTGGCCTGCGTCAGCACATCGCCGCTGCCTCCAAGCGCCCGGCACAATGGCTCGGCAGCCGCAAACAGGCCGATCGCAAGTACCGTACCGATGCCCAATGCCAGCCATAGGCCGTCGATGCCCGCCTGCAGGCCCTCGCGTCGGCGGCCCGCCCCGAGCAGATGAGCCACTTGCGCCGTGGTGGAGTAGGCGAGGAAGATGCACAGGCCCACGGCGGTCAGGATGATGGTGGAGCCGATGGACAGGCCGGCCAGCGCGGCGTCGCCGATATGCCCCACGATTGCCGTGTCGATGAGGATGAACGCGGGCTCGGCGATGAGCTGGCCGAAGGTGGGCAGCGCCAGCGCGAGAATCCGTCGATTCGTCTCGCGGGAGGATGGGGATTGGTGATGCACGTCCGCTTGCATATCATGCTTGACTACGTTGCGCAACCTGCCTCCTCCGTCCCGAAAGGTTATCCCCAGACTATCCACCAAGTTATCCCCATTATGTGGATAACTCAGTGGATTATCCACCAAGTTATCCCCAAAATGTGGATAACTAATTTTTCTATCCACATTTGTGCCCCGCGCGTGTCGCGGCGCTGACTTCAGGGTGAATTCCATATGAACGGCTCGCGTACGGAGTGCTTACGGCGCGCTGATGGTTCGACGACGATTCGATGAACGGCTCGCTGACGGTTCATACACATCGAGCTCTTATACTTGGGGGCTATGGCAGAAGGAAGTGAACGTTCGTATCAGGATGGGTACGGCGGCGACCGCGCGCGCGGTGGCCAGGGCCCGACTACATCGGGCGACCCGATTTTCGACCGCGTCCCTCCGCATGACGACGATGCGGAGATGGCGGTGCTCGGCGGCATGCTGATGAGCAAGGACGCCATCGGCGAAGTCTCGCAGACCATCGACGTCAACGATTTCTATCAGCCCAAGCATCAGACGATCTATACGGCGATCATCGACCTGTTCTCCGCCAGCCAGCCGGTGGACGTGGTGCTGGTGGCCAACCAGCTGCTGGCGGACGGCAATCTGGACAAGGTGGGTGGCGCCGATTACCTGCACAGTCTGGTGGCTTCGGTGCCCACCGCCGCCAACGCCATGTATTATGCGGAGATCGTCCATCAGCGGGCGATTCTGCGCAATGTGATCGCCGCCGGCACCAAGATTGCGCAGCTGGGCTATTCCGCTGAGGGTTCGCAGGCCGAGGATGTGGTGAATCTCGCCCAATCCGAGGTCTATGAGATGTCGATGGGCAAGGTGCGGCAGGATTATTCCGCCATCGGCCCGGTGGTGCACGACGCCCTCGACCAGCTGGACAAGCTCCAGCAGGGTTTGGTGAACAAGGGTGTGCCGACCGGGTTCCGCGACATCGATGATGTGACGCAGGGCCTGCAGCCTGGACAGATGGTCGTCGTCGCGGGACGTCCGGCCATGGGCAAGTCCACGCTCGGCATCGATTTCGCGCGCGCGGCCTCCCTGCACCACAACATGACCACGATCGTCTTCAGCCTCGAGATGAGCAAGGTGGAGCTCGCCCAGCGCATCATCTCCGCCGAGACGAACATTCCGATGGCTGCGCTGCGCCGCGCGGACGACATCACGCCCGAGCGCTGGAACACGCTGAACCAGTTCTGGACCAAGATGCAGAACGCGCCGCTGTTCATCGACGACAGCCCGAACATGTCCCTGATGGAGATCCGTGCGAAGTGCCGCCGCCTCAAGCAGACCAATGACCTGAAGCTCGTGGTCATCGATTACCTGCAGCTCATGACCTCCGGCAAGGCCGTCGAATCCCGCCAGCAGGAGGTTTCCGAGTTCTCCCGCGCGCTGAAGCTGCTCGCCAAGGAGCTGGAGGTGCCGGTGGTGGCCCTGTCCCAGCTGAACCGTGGTCCCGAAATGCGCAACGACAAGAAGCCGCAGCTGTCCGACCTGCGTGAATCCGGTTCCATCGAACAGGACGCCGACGTGGTGTTCCTGGTGCACCGACCGGACTTCTATGATAAAGAGGACCGTCCGGGCGAGGCGGACATCATCATGGCCAAGCACCGTAATGGCCCGACCGAGACCTTCCATCTCGCCTTCCTCGGCGCTACGTCCAAGTTCAAGGACATGCCGCAGGACTACAACGCCAACCAGGGGGTGTGATCATGGCCGATGCCAAGCATGAGCCGGATGCAGTGCCGGGTGCTGCTTCTGATGTTTCACGGGATGTTCCACACGCTGAACAGCATGTTTCACATAGTGTTTCACATACTGTTGCGCATGATGGGGCTGCTATCGGGGAGCCGCAGGGACAGACAAACTCGGGCGAAGCGACTGTTCCGGACAAGGACGTGGCCGCCCACCCGGTGATCGGCCGTCGAGGCGCATCGCCTATGCCCCGCGCCCCATGGTATGCGTTCGCCACGGTACCGGTCGGCCGGTTCGTCCGGTTCGCGTCTCGCGTCACCAAGCATGGCGGTTCGGCGCTTCCCGGCAGAATCGTGGAAGGCTTCGACCACGGCTTCCTGACCCGTACCTTGGGCCAGCTGCCGCTGGGCGTGGTGCTGGTGTCCGGCACGAACGGCAAGACCACCACCACCCGCATGGTCGCCTCGATGCTCTCCGATCTGGGACTCAAGGTGTTCACGAATCCCACCGGCTCGAATTTCGTGCGCGGTGTGGTCTCCGCACTGCTCACCGAAGTGTCGCTTGGCGGCAAGCTGGACGCCGACATCGCCGTGCTGGAACTGGATGAGGCGTACGCGGTGCATTTCGTCAGGCAGGTCAAGCCGCGATATGCCCTGCTGCTCAATGTGATGCGCGACCAGCTCGACCGCTTCGGCGAAATCGACACCACCGCCAGACTGCTGAGCCACGTGGCCGAAGCGACCACCGGCACGGTGGTGCTCAACCGTGAGGACCCGCGCATCTCCGCGCTCGCAGCCAAGGTTCCGGCCGGCACTTCGGTGCGTTATTTCGGCTTGGCGGACAGCCTCAAGCATTACTTCCCCTCCGACGACGACATGGCCACCACCGTCAGCGTGGAAGACGGCTCCACCTCCAGGCCCCCTCTGACAAAAGAACTGTCAGCGCAGCTGACTGGGGGAGAGAAGGACGCTATTGATGAGGCGTTTTCGCCGTCTCGGCCCCCTCTGACGAGGGGGCTGTCAGCGCAGCTGACCGGGGGAGAGAAGGACGCCGACGTGACGCTCGCTGCTGTGGGCGACCATCAGGCCACCTTCCACATGGACGGGCGGGATTACGCCACCGCAGTCCGGCTCGAAGGCGTCTACAACCTGTACAACGCAGCCGCCGCGCTCGCCGTGGTGCGCGCCGTGATGCGCGATGCAGCAGCGGCGCGCAAAGCCTCGGCCGCCGCCAACGCCTGCTCGGTCAGCGCCGACGAGCTCATCGCCGCGGTCGCCCGCGTCACGCCGGCGTTCGGCCGCGGCGAGGTCATCGATGTCAACGGCTCGCCGGTCGAACTGCTGCTGGTCAAGAATCCGATGGGATTCCGCCTCTCGCTCGCCAGCTTCGACCCGTCGCATGCCGACACGATGATCGCCATCAACGACGAATACGCGGACGGCCGCGATATGAGCTGGCTGTGGGATGTGGACTTCACCTCATTGCGCGCGTCCGGCGTCGCCATGGTTTCCGGCGTGCGCGCCTGGGACATGGCGCTGCGCCTCGGCTACGACCAGGTGCCGGTCGCCGCCACGGATCCCGACCTCGAACAGGCGGTCAGCGCATTCGTGACCGCCAACCCCGGCGTCCGCA
Source organism: Bifidobacterium sp. UTBIF-68 (assembly GCF_006408855.1). Taxonomy (NCBI): domain Bacteria; kingdom Bacillati; phylum Actinomycetota; class Actinomycetes; order Bifidobacteriales; family Bifidobacteriaceae; genus Bifidobacterium; species Bifidobacterium sp. UTBIF-68. Next base: position 28,185 of record NZ_JFAN01000014.1, read on the forward strand.
AGCACATCTACTGCACGTACACCGCCATGCTCAAGACCCGCGCGATACTGGGCTGCATCGCCGATGTACGCGACGCCGGCGTAGGCAAATAAACCTAGTCAAATAACCGTAGGCAAAACCGGATGCGCACAACCTGCACTGGCTGGCGGGAGCGCAGTGCATGCCTCACAACAAGCCGCTCATCAGACAAGACAAGGAGGAATCGACATGGCCAAGACCATTGATGTGTTGTCCCTGTATCCGAAAGACATGAACATCTACGGCGATTCCGGCAACGTGCTCACCATTCGTCGCCGTCTGGAACTCTACGGCTATGAGCCGGTCATCCACCAATACAACCAGGGTGACGACTGGCCCAATCACGTGGACCTCATTCTGGGCGGCGGCGGACAGGACACCGGGCAGAAGAAGATCATCGATGACCTCTACCGGCGCGCCAACCTGCTGCGCGCACTCGCAGTGGAAGGTACGCCGATGCTGATGATTTGCGGCATGTACCAGCTGTTCGGCGAGTATTTCGAAACCGTGGACGGTACGAGGCTCGACGGCATCGGCATCATCGGCGCCTACACGGTCGGCCAGGATGCGCGCATGATCGGCAATCTGGTGGAGCATTCCGAACAGTTCGGTGACGTGATCGGCTACGAAAACCATTCCGGTCAGACCTTCCTGAGGCCAGGCGTCAAGCCGTTGGGCACTGTTGATGCCGACGGCCGGGGCAACAACGGCAAGGACCACACCGAAGGTGCCCGCGTGCACAACGTGATCGGCACCTACATGCATGGCTCGCTGCTGCCCAAGAACCCTGCCGTCAGCGATTTTCTGATCGGCGCCGCCGTGTCACGCCGCTACGGTTCGTTCGATACCGTCGACCAGACGAAGGAACAGGCGGCAGCGCTCGCCGAACTCGACAGGACTGCCGCGCACGCGCGCGAATCTGCCGCCGCCCGACCGCGCTGATCGTCCGCGCTGATCGCCCGCGCTCCGCCGCCTTAGGCGAAATCATCCGCTAAGCCTAACGTCATCGGCTTGCGATTGCGCTAGGCTTAGCAGTAAGAGACGGGGCAGCAGGCCGCGTCGAGCCTCGAAGGAGGGGTTATTATGGCTGATTTCGATTTGGGCGATGGCGTCCGCAAGGTCCTGTTGGCTGGCATCGGTGCCTTGGCCACGGGGTATGAGAAGGGCAGCGCCATTGTTGACGATCTGGTCAAGAAAGGCGAGCTGACCGTGGAACAGGGCAAGTCCCTGAACACCGAACTCAAGCGCAAGGTCGGCGAGGCTTTGGTCAACGACGCCAACAAGGACGCCGCCAAGGCCGATGCCGCACCGGCCGAGGAGCCGGCTGCGGATGCCGCCGACGACTCCAACAAGGACTGAACTAAGGACTGATCGTTTTCGTGGCTGACAAGACAACGGAACAGGCGGTGCGGCGCGACGCAAGCGGCACCTCGGCGCAACATCCCTCTGAACACGCTCGTTCGGGCGCTGCGGATGGTGGCCTCGGAGCCGGTGCCGCAACGTCTGCCCCAACGTCTTCCACCCAGTCGCAGGCTGCCGCCGGTGCCGCTCATGGCACGAACGACGACAAGCCGAATGATATTCCCGACCGTCCGACCGCGGCATACGCGCAATGGGCCGCGACGAATACCGAAACCATTGGGATTTTCGGTCCCCGGCGCGATGATTTCTCCGAGCGCTATCATCTGACCCGTCGTAGCAAAGCCAAACGTCTGGCGCAAATCGTGCGTATCGTCAACCAATTCGATGCGCTCAAGGGGCTGACTCCGGTCAAGATGCGTCTGATGTTCGAGGCGCTCGGCCCCACTTTCGTCAAAGTCGGCCAGATTCTCTCGATGCGTTCGGAGATCCTGCCGCAGAGCTTCTGCGACGAACTCGCCAAACTGCGTGCGGACGCCGACCCCATGCCATACGCCACGGTATTGGACGTACTGTCCGAAGAGTATGGACGACCGGCCAATGAGGTCTTCGCGCATATCGATTTGAAACCGCTGGGCTCGGCGTCCCTCGCTCAAGTGCATCGCGCCACCTTGCGTACCGGCGAGGACGTGGCCGTCAAAGTGCAGCGCCCGGGCGTGCGCGAGACCATGGCGCAGGACGTGTCCATCATGCGCTCCATCGCCAAAGTCGCCACAAAGGTGATCAGCACCTCGCAGATCGTCGATCTCCAGGGCGTGGTCGAGGAGCTGTGGGACACCTTCGAATCGGAGACGGACTTCCTCGTTGAGGCGCGCAATCTGGCCGAATTCAAGCGATACGCCTCACGGTTCAAATACATGGACTGCCCGACTCCGTATCCGGACCTGTGCACCGAGCATGTGGTGGTCATGGATTATGTGGACGGCATCTCCGTCTCTCACGCCGGCGAACTGGTGGCCGCCGGCTATGATCTCAAGGACATCGGCACCAAGCTCGTGGACAATTACGCCACGCAGATCCTCGATGAAGGCTTCTTCCATGCCGATCCGCACCCGGGCAACATCATCATCCGCGGCGGAAAGATCGTGCTCATCGACCTCGGCATGACCGGCCGATTGGACGCCAAGACCCGTGCGGTGATGAAGGACATGATCTTCGCCGTCGCCAAACGGGATTCCCCCCAGCTCGCCGACGGCCTGTTGCGATTCGCCGGAGCCGAGGCGGATCCGGCTGATTACCCTGCGCTGCTCGCCGATCTCGACGTCATCGTCAAGGAATATGGCACCGTGGATCTGAAGGACCTCGATCTGGCCGCCTTCCTGACCGCGCTCACCTCGCTCGCGCAGCGTCACGGCATCGAAGTACCCAGCAGCATCACCACGGTGGGACGCGCGTTGGTCACGCTCGAGGGGTTGCTTGACGAATTCATCCCCGATGTGAACATGATCGAGATCATCTCCCAGCACATCGTCACGTCGAAAACCACCGTCGAAGCAGCCAAAGACGAGCTGAAGACGCTGGGTCTGGAGAGCCATGAGGCGCTCCACAGCGCGCTGGGCGCGATGAGCGAGCTCAACGTGGCGGCGCGCATGCTGACGCGCGGCCAGTTGCGCATGAACATGGAGCTGGTGGGTTCGCAGGAGCCGTTCCAGCTGCTCTCCGATATGGTGAACCGACTTACGATGGCACTGATCGTGGTCGGCCTGTTCGTCGGTTCCTCGATCGTCTATTACGCCGGCATGAAGCCCATCATCTTCGGCATCCCAATCGTGGGCTTCATGGGATACGTCACCGCGTTCGTGCTCGGCGTCTGGATCGTGATCGACATCTACCTCAAGGGCCGCAAGACGAAGAAGCGGTAGGGTAGCCGGGTGGCGTACTGAGCCGGATTCATGAAATCTGACGCTCATAGACGCGGCCGGTGCTTTCCAGCGCGGTGCGCCGTTTCGCCTCGGTGGACTCGCGGACGATCATCGGGCACTCAATCGTCGTGACGCCGTGGTGCGGCCGGCCTGCCAATGCATCGAGGATGAACTGCGCGGCGGTTTTGCCCAGCAGAGTGATGTTGTTGTCGAATGTGGTCAAGGTCGGATGGGCGTTCGAGGCGAACACGAACCAATTGTCGTGGCCGATGATGGCGACATCTCGCGGGATGCGTTTGCCTATGGACAACAGGCCGCGTGCCGCACCGCGCGCGATTTCGTCGCTCAGGCAGTAGATCGCATCCAGATGCGGATACCGTTCGACCAATAATCGCGCCGCCCGCTCGCCCCACTCCTCGCTCCAGGCGTCGAACAACACCGCCACCGGCTGGAAATCATAGAGGATGAACGTCCGTTGCGCGCCCAGCACCCGGTCTTTCGCCGCTTGGAAATCCTCCGGGCCGGCGATGATGGCGATGTACCGCCGCCCGATACTGAGCAGGTATTCGATGGCCTGCGCCCCGGCGCCGATATTGTCGCAGATGATGCTGCAATCCCGTGGGTCACGGGAAGGGTCATAGGCGTAGATGACAGGCAGGCCCATCGTGGTGCGTGGGTCAAGCGGCGGCCGTGAATTCGTGGTGTCGCCTACCACGATCAGGCCGTCCACACCATGCGCCGCAAGCCGGTCGATATGGCTTTTCTCCAGCGCTGGTCGTCCATGCGAACTCATGAGCAGGGCGGCGTGGTTCGATGCGCCGAGCGTGTTTTCGGCGCCGGTAAGCAGGGGCAGGGCGAAACGGCCGTTGTAATCGGATGTGATCAATCCGATAAGACCCGAGCGGCGAGTGGCGTGGTGCGGTTTGTTGGATTTGCTGTAGCCGAGTTGTTTGGCGGCCTCGATGACGTCACGCTGGGTGCTGGCCGATATGCGGTCCGTGTTGTTTAGCGCTTTGGATGCGGTGGCGACGGACACATTGGCCAGTCTGGCAACATCGGCGAGGGTTGGTTTGCGGCTCATATTCCATACGGTAAGCGAAAAATTTCGCATTCGCAAGCCCCGCGAACCAGTCGGACGGCATGCGCATACCATCAGCAATTGCAAGCGGTGAGAGTGCGGAGATAGCCGGCATAGCAGCCTGTTTCCGCACGTGAAGACAATGCAATACAGCCAGCACCTACAATGTGGAAAGGACGAACCATGAGCCAGCACGTCACGGTTACTTCACCGTTCTGGAAGCGGTACCGTGAGAACGTCGCCAAGGAAGTGATCCCCTATCAGTGGGCGGTCATCAACGACGAGCAGAAGATCGACATCCCGCGCGACCCCTCCGGCGCCAAGCAGGACATCGACTACCACTACAGCCGTGCCGTGCGCAACCTGCGCATCGCCGCAGGCGACGAGGAAGGCGAGTTCAAGGGCTTCGTCTTCCAGGATTCCGACGTGTACAAGTGGCTTGAGGAAGCCGCCTACTCTCTTGCCTACGAGCCGGACGAGCAGCTCAAGGACCTGTGCGACAAGCTGGTCGACCTCATTGCCCGCGCCCAACAGGACGACGGCTACCTCGACACCCCGTACATCATCAAGTCCGGCGCGTTCGAGAACCGTGAGCGCTTCTCCCAGATCCAGCAGTCCCATGAGATGTACGTGATGGGCCACTACATCGAGGCCGCCGTGGCCTACTTCGAGGTCACCGGCAACCAGCAGGCCCTCGAGGTCGCCGAGAAGATGGCCGCCTGCCTGGACGCCAACTTCGGTGAAGAGGACGGCAAGATCCCCGGTGCCGACGGCCACCCGGAGATCGAGCTGGCGCTCTCCCGCCTCTACGAGGTCACCAAGGAGGAGAAGTACCTCAAGCTCGCCAAGTTCTTCATCGACGTGCGCGGCAAGGACCCGAGCTTCTACGACAAGCAGAACGAGAAGATCGGCGACGGTTCCACCGACATCTTCCCGCAGATGCGCGGCTGGACCCATGAATACACCCAGACCGCCCGTCCGATCCGTCAGCAGCAGACCGCCGAAGGCCACGCCGTGCGCGTCGGCTACATGCTCACCGGCGTCGCCCACGTGGCCCGCCTGACCGGCGACAAGGAGCTTGAGGAGACCGCCAAGCGTCTGTGGCACAACATCGTCACCAAGCGCATGTACATCACCGGCGGCGTCGGCTCCACCCACGTCGGTGAGGCGTTCACCTACGACTACGACCTGCCGAACGACACCATGTACGGCGAGACCTGCGCCTCCGTGGCCATGAGCTTCCTGGCCAGGCAGATGCTCGAGCTGGAGACCAAGGGCGAATACGCGGACGTTCTCGAGAAGGAGCTGTTCAACGGCTCCATCGCAGGCATCGCGCTCGACGGCAAGCACTTCTACTACGTGAACGCCCTTGAGGCTGATCCCGAGGCCACCGACCACAACCCGGACCGCTACCACGTGCTCATGCACCGTGCCGAATGGTTCGGTTGCGCCTGCTGCCCGGCCAACATCGCCCGTCTTATCGCCTCGGTGGACCGTTACCTGTACACCGTGCACGAGGACAAGCGCGAGATCATCGCCCACCAGTTCATCGCGAACGACGCCGAATTCTTCGACGGCGTGAAGGTCTCCCAGAAGTCCAACTTCCCGTGGGATGGCCACATCGAGTTCACCGTGGACGTGCCGGAAGGCGTCGAGCCGGTGAAGTTCCTGGTGCGCATTCCGTCCTGGTCTGCCACCCAGCACGAGCTCAAGGTCAACGGCGAGGACGCCCGCCGTCTGCCGATCGAGGATGGCTTCGTGACCATCGAAGTCACCTCCGGCCAGACCCAGATCACCCTTGATCTGGACATGTCCGTCAAGTTCATGCGCTCCAAGACCCTGGTGCGTCACGACATCGGCAAGATCGCCGTAATGCGCGGACCTATTGTGTTCTGCGCCGAAGAGGCCGACAACTCTGCTCCGCTGTGGAACTACCACATCGGCAGCCATGATGCCGGTCGCGCCCGCGCCGAATACCACTTCGGTGAGCTTGACGGCGTGGAGGTCATCACCATACCGGCCACCAAGCGCACCCATGACGAGGAGGACTTCCCGCTGTTCGCCGACGTAGAGGAGCATCCGGTCGGGGAGAAGTCCTACGACCTCAAGCTCATCCCGTACTACGCATGGGCCAACCGCGAGGTCGGCCAGATGCAGGTCTGGTTCGACTCCGACTTCTGATTCGGGCCTGTTCGCGCTCGGCCTGGTTACTCAATCAGGCCGGGGTCGCATCCATAAGATTTCGGCGACGGGAATCCTCAGACGAAGATGAGCAGAGGTACGCCAGCTACTGATCCGCCGAGTGCTTCGTCTGGCCCGCCGCCGTCCGTGCCAACTCACTGAAGGGATGGCACGGAATTGCAACACTGTTGTACCAAGCAACACATCAAAGAAGAAGGAAAACAATGAGTGCAGCAACTCAGGACGCTTCCGCAGTGAAGCTCTCGGTCAAGGAGAAGATCGCCTACTCCTTCACCGATATGGCAGGCAACCTGCTGTATGTGACCATTTCGTCATACATCATGTACTTCTACACCAACGTGTTCCACATCCCGGCTGCCGGTGCGCTGGGCGCCGGCACCATCCTGCTGGTGGCTCGCTTCGCCGACGCCATCTCCGCCGTGGTGTGGGGCTCCATCGTGGACCACACCAACACCAAGTGGGGCCAGAGCCGTCCGTGGTTCCTCTGGCTGTGCGTGCCGTTCGCAATCACCGTGTGGATTGCTTTCACCGCTCCGAGCCTGCCTGACGGCGCTCCGAAGTTCTGGTACGCCCTGATCACCTACATTCTGGCCGCCGGCGCCGTGTACACCGGTATCCAGACGCCTATCACCGCCATCCTGCCGAACCTCACCTCCGACCCGACCGAGCGCAACAACGCCAACTCCTTCCGTATGGCCGGTGGCCAGATCGGCTCCTTCATCACCTCGTCCTTCACCATCCCGCTGGTCGGCTGGTTCGGTGTCCAGTTCGGTGGCGGCGACAAGACCGGCTTCATGATCGTCACTGCCATCTGGGGCATCGTGGCCATCATCCTGCTGCTCTTCTCCTTCAAGAACCTCAACGAGCGCAACTACCATCCGGAACTCAACAAGCCGATCCCGCTGAGCGACTCCCTCAAGGCTGCCAAGGGCAACTGGCCGTGGATTATCCTCGTCGTCGCGTTCGTGATCTACTGGGTCGCACAGTCCACTCGTAACGGTGTGTCTACTTACTACGCGCAGTACGTGCTCGAAAACCGCAACCTGACTTCTATCTTCAACGGCGTTCAGGTGATCGGTCTGCTCGGTACCATTGCCATGCCGATCATCGCGAACAAGACCAAGAACAAGACGCTGACCATGATCATCGGTCTGGTCATCGGTGGTCTCGGTCAGGCCCTGATGCCGCTCGCCGGCCACAACGTGCCGCTGCTGGTCACCTTCTGGACCATCGGTGTGCTTGGTGCCGCCATCGCCATCGGTATGCCGTTCGGCATGCTCGCCGACACCGTCGACTACGGCGAATGGAAGACCGGCATCCACGCCGCAGGCTTCCTGACCGCCGTCGGCTCCGCCTTCTGCATCCAGGTCGGCTCCGGCTTCGGCGCCTTCCTGCCGCTGGAGATCATGGGTGCCGCTGGTTACGACGCCAACCTTGAGCAGCAGCCGCAGTCCGCGCTCGACGCCATCAGCTTCTGCTTCATCTGGCTGCCGGTGATCGTCTACATCATCGTCGGCGTAATCATGTGCTTCTACCGCAAGTACGAGAAGATGGAGCCGATGATCAAGGCCGAGCTGGCCGAGCGTCACGCCAAGGCTCTCGCCGAGGCCGAGCAGAACGCCTGATAGCGATTCTGCCACGCCGCTGATTATGTTGCGATAATCAGTTTCCTCTCAATAGCGATATGCGTCCGGTGACTACGGTTGCCGGGCGCATATCGTTTTTGCGTTGCTGCACCAATTACGAGACAGACCACTAGGTGACGGTTACGGAGTCTGGCTGCATTCGGTACTATTCGGCGTAGTGCACTTTGGCGTAGCATGCTTTGTGATAGGGGGTATGGGTTGACTGCATATATGGATCACAAGGATCTGACAAACACGATCATTGATGCCACGCGCGCACAGGAGATCGCGGACGGTGTGCACCGGGTGATGGATGGTATCGCGCAGGCGGAATCGGGTGCGGGGCGTTCGGCTGGCTCGGTCAAGCTGCTGGCGGCCACCAAGACCCGCGATATCGGCGAGATTCTGGCTGCTATCGATGCCGGGGTTCGCATGATCGGCGAGAACAGGCCGCAGGAGGTTGCAGTCAAGGCGCCTGGACTTGCGAAGCTGCTTGCCGAGCGCGGGTTTGACTTGGGCGTGGTGGGTGCGGGTGCTGCCGGTGCTGCGGGTGCCGCCTCGGATTCGCGCGCAGCCGAACGGGAATCGATACCATTCCACCTCATCGGCCAGCTGCAGGCCAACAAGATCGGCAAGGTCCTGCCGGTGGTGAATACCATAGAGTCCGTGGATTCGATTGAACTGGCGGAGAAGATCGCCCGGCGTGCCACCATGCGCGGCATCACGGTCGGAGTGCTGTTGGAAGTGAACGAGTCCGGCGAGGAGTCGAAATCCGGCTGTGCGCCGAGCCATGCCATCGATCTGGCCAAGCGGATCGGAGCGATGGGAGGCTTGGAATTGCAGGGGTTGATGACCATCGGGGCCCATGTGGATGACGAGCGTGTGATTCGCGCGGGATTCGCCCATCTGCGTCGCACGCGTGACCAGATTCTTGCCTCCGGCGCGAAGGGTACGGCGAACTGTCGGGAGCTTTCCATGGGCATGACCCATGACATGGCTCTCGCCATCGAGGAAGGCTCGACCATAGTGAGGGTCGGCACCGCCATCTTCGGCGAACGTGCGTTCATCTGAGTATGGATGCATGCATATGCGAAAGGCCTGTCAAGCGACTGCTATCGTTTGACAGGCCTTTGTCATATCGAGTCTTATCGGTGCGCCGTGGCACCGATCGCCGATTATGCATAGATGTTGCGCGGACGCATATCCTCGGGCAGACCCTCGAGCAGCGTCGCCACAGAGCCTTCCTCGAATACCGAACGGATGCCGGCAGCCAGCAGCGGAGCCACGGACAGTACCGTCATATTCGGCAGGCGCTTGGATTCGGGAATCGGCACCGTATCCATGAACACTATTTCCTTGGCACCGCACTTCTGCAGGCGCTCCACAGCAGGACCGGAGAGCAGTCCGTGCGTGGCCACCAGAGTGACCGACTTGGCACCGGATTCGTTCAGCGTGCGCACCGCTTCGCAGATGGTGCCGGCGGTGTCGACCATATCGTCGATCACCACGCAATCGCGGTCGTGCACGTCACCGATGATGCCATGTGCCTCGGCGTGGTTCGGTCGGGTGATGTCGCGCTGCTTATGGATGAAGGCGAGCGGCAGATTGCCGAGTTTTGCAGCCCACTGTTCGGACACCTTGATACGGCCCGCGTCCGGGGAGACGATGGTCGCATTGCTCAGGTCGATGGCGGAGCGCACATAATCGAGCAGTACCGGCATGGCGGTCAGATGGTCGACCGGGCCGTCGAAGAATCCCTGTTCCTGTGCGGCATGCAGGTCGACGGTCATGATGCGGTCGGCGCCGGCGGTGCGGAAGAGGTCGAAGATCAGGCGGGCGGTGATGGGCTCGCGGCCGCGATGCTTCTTGTCCTGGCGTGAATAGCCGAGGAATGGCGCGACTACGGTGATTGATCGGGCGGAAGCGCGTTTCAGCGCATCAATCATGATGAGCTGCTCCATGATCCACTTGTTGATATCGCCCGAGTGGCACTGCAGAACAAACACATCCGCGCCGCGCACCGGCTCGGAGAAGCGTACGTACATCTCGCCGTTGGCGAAGTCGTATGCAGTGGTATCGAGAATCGTGGTGTCCAAGCATTCGGCCACCTTCTCAGCCAGCTCGGGGTAGGCGCGGCCCGTGACCAGAACGAGTCGTTTATCCGGAGTGCCTTCAAGAATCGCCGACATGCCTTCGCATCCTTTTGTCTTGTAGTGAATTTCAGCCTCATCCAGTGTACAAGCACCCCTGAGCGTGCAGCTCCGCGATGTGGCGAATGCGTTGAGAGGTTTTGCGCGAGAATGGATCGCCGTCTGTCTTGCCGTGGCCGTACCATGTACAAGTTGCCCGAAAGAGGTGCGTGCATGCGTGCCTTGAGGGTGCAAGCGTATACACACTCCTGCCGCGGAACGTCCGCGGCCGAATAGTCCGAAGGAGGTGGGTGATGTCTGCGCATAAGTACGAACTGATGTTCATCGCCGATCCTGAGCTGGATGAGCGCGGTCTGAAGAAGCTGACCGAGCAGTATCTGGAGCTCATCACCAAGGAAGGCGGTTCTTACGATGAGCCCGATTACTGGGGCCGTCGCAAGCTCGCCTATGAGATTGCCGGCAAGACCGAAGGCAACTATGTCGTCGTGAAGTACACCGCCGAGCCCGCTCTCAGCGCCGAGCTCGATCGTGTGCTGAACCTTAACGAATCCGTGGTCCGTACGAAGATCCTTCGTAAGGACGCCTGAGTTTAGCGTGTAGTCAGCTGTTCTAGCTGGTAAATCAAGAAGGCAAAGCATGGCAGGCGAAACCGTTATCACCGTGGTCGGCAACCTCACCCGTGATCCTGAGCTGCGTACGATCGGCAACGGATCGACGGTGGTGAACTTCACCATCGCCTCTACCACCCGTACGCGCAACCAAAACAATCAGTGGGAAGATGGCGACACGCTGTTCCTGAACTGCTCGGCATGGGATGGCCGCGCTTCGTCGCTGGCCTCCAACATCGCCGGCAGCCTGTCCAAGGGCATGCGTGTGATCGCGCAGGGTCGTCTGACCCAGCGTTCCTATCAGGCCCAGGATGGCAGCCAGCGTACGGTTGTCGAGTTGCGTGTCGATGAGATCGGCCCCGCGCTGTCGCGTGCCACCGCTCAGGTGACCCGTCAGACCAGCCAGGGTGGATTCCAGGGTCGTTCCGGTGGATTCCAGTCCGGCCAGGGCGCCGCGCAAGGCGGTGGCTATGGCAACCAGGGTGGTCAGGGTGCCCCGAATGGCGGGTACAACGGTGGCCAGTCCGGTTACGGACAGGGTGGCCAAAGCGGCTACAGCGGTGGCTATCAAGGTGGTGCTGGGTACACCCAGCAGCCGGCCCAGTCCGCACCTGCTTCTGCCCCTGCAGTGGATCCATGGAGCTCCGGTTCTTCGCAGTCCGGCAGCTTCTCGACGTTCGGCGCTTCCTCCGATTTCGGAGGCGACGATTCCGAGCCGGAATTCTGATTTCCGCTTCCCTGCACAACTGGACTGCCCGTGCGGATTCTGCACGACGGTCCGACAAGGTCTGACGCAGGCCGAGCATAGTCTGCGCCGCATAAGCACCGTTGTCGACGGTGCTGGTGGCCGATATTGCATAACTGCATAACCAGCTGAACAGCAGCAATCAAATCATAGATTTTTAAGGAGAACATCATGTCCCGTAAGAGGCCGCAACCGCCGGTCAAGCCGTTCAAGAAGAAGCCGAATCCGCTGAAGGCTGCCAAGATTTCCGAGATTGATTACAAGGACGTTGCGCTGCTGCGCAAGTTCATTTCCGATCGCGGCAAGATCCGTTCCCGTCGCATCACCGGTGTGACCGTCCAGGAGCAGCGTGAGCTCGCCAAGGCTATCAAGAACGCCCGCGAGATGGCTCTGCTGCCGTACGCCACTTCCGGTCGCTGAGTTAGGAAGGCTTTGAACAATGGCTGAAACTAAGGTTATTCTCACCAAGACCGTGGCTCACCTGGGTCACCCGGGCGACGTCGTCAGCGTGAAGGCCGGCTACGCTCGCAACTTCCTGTTCCCGCAGAAGCTGGCGTTCGCTTGGACCAAGGGCGCCGAGGCTCAGATCACCGCTATGAAGCGCGCTCGTCTGGCCAAGGCCGTCGCCACCCGTGAGGACGCTGTGGCTGCCAAGGCTGCCATCGAGGGCACTACCGTCGAGATCGCCGCCAAGGTTTCCGAGTCCGGCAAGCTGTTCGGTGGCATCTCCAACGAGGCCATCGCGATTGCTCTGTCCGACAAGGCTTCGGTGAACCCGAAGGCCATCGAGGTCGAGACCATCAAGACCACCGGCGATTTCCCCGCCAAGGTGGCCCTCCACCCGGAGATCACCGCTTCCTTCTTCGTGAAGGTCGTGGCCGAGTGAACCATTCCGGCGTCACGCTGGAATCTTTCAGGCTAAGAGTCTGAGCTTAAGCATCGAAAGCCCCGTGCCTGCGCGTATCGCGCGGCGTGGGGCTTTCTTTTTTGGGCGGCATGCATGTAGTATGCGCCAGCGTCCGACAGCAGAGGTCGATGCTAGAGGCCGACGCTAGAGGCCGACGAGCTGCGCCGACGTCGGAGCCCGACGAGCTGTATCGACGAGCTGCGTTGCATCGCCGATTCGCAGGCAATGTGCGTATATATGTGATGATTGTGTGAAGCCGTTGAATTGATGGGTATGACGTGAAGTGCTCGGAATGCCTGTGGGCGTCGGACGGTATTTTCAAATCGTTGGAATTGCAGGCGACACGCCGTAGGTTGCATCTGATTGGAATCCGAGTATATTTATCACCTGTTGCAAGGAACACTTCAACATCTAACCAAGCCCCTGTAGCTCAGTTGGTTAGAGCAGCTGACTCTTAATCAGCGTGTCCAGGGTTCGAATCCCTGCGGGGGCACAGGCAAGCCGGAATCGAAAGATTCCGGCTTTTTTGTTTTTTTGTTTTTGTTTTGTCAATGATTTCGTCCGCGTGGTTTCGTCAGGGGGCGATGTGTACAATCGCCTCGTTTGCTTTCGCGTCCAGCGTAATTGTGCCGTTGGATCCGCGAACGGATTTCAAATCATACCGAAGGCCGTGGGGTAGTTGTGCCTGCTTCACGGCGTAGAGAAAAGAAGAAGCAGTGGAATACTCCCTCTTTACCAAGTTGGCTGCCGAGTTCTTCGGCACCGCCATTCTGATGATCTTCGGCAATGGCTCTGTGGCCAATGTCGAGCTCAAGAACACCAAGGGCCACCATGCTGGTTGGCTGAATATCGCCATGGGCTATGGTTTTGGCGTGATGTTCCCGGTGTTGATGTTCGGCGCGGTGTCCGGTGCGCACATCAATCCGGCCATGACCATCGCCCAGGCCGTCAATGGCATGTTCCCGTGGGATGAGGTGTTGCCGTACATCATCGCGCAGCTGCTCGGTGCCGCTCTGGGCCAGTTCATCGTCTATCTGACCTACTATCCGCACTACAAGGAGACCGAGGATGCCGATGCCATCTTCGCCACCTTCTGCACCACCGATGCGGACGACAAGAAGGTCAACTACTTCCTCAACGAGATGTTCGGCACGCTGGTGCTCGTTTTTGGCGCGCTGTGCTGCCTGATGGATCCGTGGGGCGAGAAGGATCCGGCCGCTGCGGCAATCGTCGTCGGCTTCATCGTGTGGGGTCTTGTGACCTCCATGGGTGGTCCGACTGGCCCCGGCCTGAACCCGGCTCGTGACTTGATGCCGCGAGTGCTGCATGCCATCCTGCCGATTCCGAGCAAGGGTTCTTCCCGCTGGAACGAGGCTTGGATTCCGGTGGTGGCTCCAATCGTGGGCGCAATCATCGGTGCGTGGCTGTTCGTGATCTTCTTCAACTGACAGTTGTTTCGGACGGCTGTTGGGACAGTTGTTCATAGTTGTTTCGGACAACTGTTGGGACAGTTGTTCATAGTTGTTCAAACGGCTGCTCACATGTAAGAGGGCTCCAACCCGTTCACACGGGATGGAGCCCTCTTGTGGTATTGAACCTCTATTGAATCCTTATTGAGCCTCTTGCGGTCTTGAGCCACTTCTTGAAGCTCTTCCGGTGCGGAAGAAGAAGTTACTTCTCTAGGAAGATCTGCGGGGCCTTGTCGAAGTTCTTGGCGCAGTGCTCGCCGCAGAAGTAGTAGGTTGTGCCGTCGTACTCGCGCGTGATGGCGTCGGCGTTCACCGCCACAGTCATGCCGCATACGGGATCGGTGGCGGTCTCGCCCTCGGTCGGGGCGGCGTGATGCATGTGCATGTTCATATCCATTGGATTCTCCTTGATGGTGTGTTCTGTATGGTGTGTCGGTTCGGACAAGTGTGTGAATTCGGTATGGCTGTCAATGATGATAGTGGGCTCCTGGTTGCCGGGTTTGAAGCCATTCGCAACGGAGGATGCTGTTGGCTTTGAATCGTCTGTGCTTCTATTGGCGGGATTCTCGGTAATAGAAGCCATATGAAGCCGGTTTGCGTTCAGCACCAGGCAGACGGAGCTCAAAGCCATGGCCAAGCCTGCAATCATCGGACTCAACAGCCATCCAGTGAACGGGTATAGTATGCCCGCCGCAATCGGAATACCGATGAGGTTGTATCCAAAAGCCCATCCCAGATTCTCGCGAATGTTGCGCATCGTGGCTTCGGAGAGATTGATGGTTTTCAGTACGCCTCTCAGGTCTCCGCTCATCAGGGTCACGTCAGCCGACTGCATGGCCACGTCTGTGCCGGTGCCGATGGCGATGCCAAGATCAGCCTGGGCCAGTGCCGGTGCGTCGTTGATGCCATCGCCGACCATGGCGATCAGATTGGACTCCGCTTTCTTTTGAACTGTGGTGGCGCTGTTACTGGAAGTAGTTGCGCCATGATGCTCGGTTGTGGAGTGTGCGTTGTCGCGTTCCATCTGCAGCTGTTTGATCCAATGGGCTTTGCCATCAGGCTTGACCTCGCAGATCACGGTATCGATTCCGACCTCGCGTGCGATACGGCTGGCTACGTCGGCTTTGTCGCCGGACAGCATCACCGTACGAATGCCGCGCGCGCGTAATGCCGCAATCGCTTCGGCTGAACCGTCTTTGATGGTGTCCTGCTCGTAGCTTGGCTTGTTCCAATCGGCGTCGGCATCGACTACGCCGCGTGTGATGGTGCCGGTTTTGTCGAAGACCACAGTGCCGATGCGGCGTGCCTGTTCCAAAGCTTTGGCGGACGTGACCAGAACGCCATTGGTGGCGCCCAGGCCAAGAGCCACGGTAACGGAAAGAGGCGTCGCCAAACCCAGTGCACACGGGCAAGCGATAATGAGGACGCTGACTGCCGTAACCAGCGCATGGGCCAGCTGCGGGCTTGGCCCCACGGAGATCCAAATTGCAAACGTCCAAATCGCGATAATCATCACCGCTGGCACGAAATACCGTGCGATACGGTCTGCCATCTGCTGAACCGGAGCCTTGGTGGCCTGTGCGCGTGCAACCATCGCGGTGATCTGCGAAAGCACGGTATCGGCACCCACCTGCGTGGCACGCATGACGCAGTCGCCTTTCATGACTACGGTGGCACCGGTAAGCAAAGCGCCGGTTGTTTTTGCGACGGGTTTGGATTCGCCGGTGATCATCGATTCGTCTACCATGACTTCGCCGGCCACGATAGTGCCGTCCGTCGGTATGCGTTCACCGTTACGTACCACCAGCAAGTCGCCGATGGCTATTGCGTCGGAACTGATATCGGTGCTGTTCTCGGGGATGAGCCACTGGGCGGCCGCACTGTTACTGAAGTCAATGCCGTCATGGAGCTTGTGGGCGACACGTGGACGCAGACGAATCAGCGATTGCACGGCCTTTCCGGTGCCTTCGCGGGCTTTGTTCTCCAGCAGCCGACCGAGGAGCACCAAGGTGATGACCACTCCGACGGATTCGAAATACGGTTCACGTGACCCTTCAGGGAAGACCCACGGAGCAATGCATGTGACCAGGCTGTATACGTACGCGGCGCTGGTGCCCAAGGACACCAGCGAGTTCATGTCTGGTGAGCGATGCGCCAAGGCTGGGAAACCGACACTATGGATCGGGTGTCCGCAATAAAACATCACTGGAGTGATCAATATGGCCTGCAGCCAAGGGTTCACCATCCAATGCGGTACCAATTCCGGGTCAGCCATATGCAACATCGTGGTGGCGAAGACGGGAATGGTCAGTATCGCGCCCACGATGACCAGTTTGGTGAAGGACTTGATTTCGTTGCGTCGCTCCTGGGACTCGCGCTGTTCTGCGGATGCGGCGTCGTTGGGCGTGTTGGATGCCGCGGTGGACTGGAGGCTTGCGAGCGTGACGTCCGATTCGCCTTCCACGTGCAACGATCCGTGCACCATGTTCATGCCGCAGGCGAATGGATAGTCTCCGGCAGGCAGTGCCGGAAGTTGCACGTCTGTGCGGGTGTTCCCCGGAAGCATGGCGTCAAGTCCCAGATCGCCGAACACCACATGCGAGGTGCATTCGCCGGTTTCTTGGCGGTCGAAGGTCAGGTTGATGGGCATGCCGGCTTTCATGTTCACCACAGAAGGAGAGTATCCGCCTTTGACGGTAATCGTCGCGTGCTGCTTGCCGTCGGTGACGATGCCTGTTTCACCCTGCTGCGCGGCAAAGAAAAACCGCAGGGTCGCCCAAGTTGCAGCGGCTGCAACCAGCAGGGCGGCCACCAACGCAAAAATGTTGAACCCCATGTTCGTTCCTCCTGCTCCTGTCTTACTCAGCTCACATTGTATACCCAATACCCCTATAAGGTATATAATCGGATGTGTTCAGCTGACGGGGAAAGAAAGGGCGGAAGACATGCGTGGGTATAGCGGTGACAAAGCAAAGATCGTGGCCCGTCTTCGCCGTGTCGAGGGACAGGTGCGCGCGATTGAGCAGATGGTGGAAGACGACAAATACTGCATTGACATCCTTACGCAAATCTCTGCGTCGAATTCCGCGCTGAAGTCTGTGGCGCTGCTGCTGCTGGACGATCATCTCAGCCATTGCGTGCGCCAGGCCTCCGTCGAAGGCGGTGTTGTGGCCGAGGAGAAAATGGCAGAGGCGTCCCAGGCCATTGCGCGTCTTGTGAAGTCGTAGCATCGTTTCCGCTCCTTTGCCGTCGGGGTGCATGTGGTTCCTGTGGTTCCATTGTGCACGCAGATTTTTGGTAGGGAAAAAATTTTCCCTGTCTGAAAAGCGATGCAATACTGGAAGCATGTTTGAACAAACGGGAAACGTGATTCTGGTAATCGCGGTATTGGTGATTGGTGCAGGGCTTGGACTCCTTGCAGGTTTCGTGTTCGGCCGCCACAAAGGTCAAGAAATGGCTCGTGGCGTCAAAACGCAGGAGCTGGAGGAGTCCAGGGCTCTGCTGCAGGCCGCCCGCAATGAGGCGGCTGATTTGCGCTCCGCCAATGCTGCAGCGCAGGCACAGATTGAGGGACTCAATCAGCAGCTTGCTTTTGTGAAGTCGCAGTTGACGCAGGCCCAGCAGGCGGAGCAGATCCGAATCCAGCGTGAGCGTGAGCGTGCCGCCGCTGAGGTCGAAGAACGCCGTCGAGCCGAGGCCAAGGCTGCTGAAGAAAAGCGTCTGGCGGCTCTCGAGGCAGCCGAGGTCAAACGGCGTGAGCAAGAGGCTCGGCTCAAAGAGCAGAGCAAGGTGCTGGAGGCGTTGGCTCCAGTGGCCAAGAACCTCGATGCGTTGCAGACCAAGGTCACGCAGATTGAGGAAGGTCGTAAACAGGAGATGGGCGCGCTGGGCGTTCAGCTCAAAGGGCTCAACGAACAGCAGGCTCGTCTGGATAAGGAGACCAGTTCCCTGTCTGCTGCGCTGCGGAACAACAAAGTGCGCGGCGCTTGGGGCGAGGCGCAGCTGAAGAACATCGTGGAATCGGCAGGCCTGCTTGAGCATGTGGATTTCGATACTCAGGTCGTGGTCACCGGTGCTGATGGACGTACGCTGCGCCCGGATATGATCGTGCATTTGCCTGGCGGCAAAACCATTCCCATCGACGCGAAAGTGCCATATGCCGATTATCAAAGGGCTTGCGAGATTCCTGAGACGGCGGGGCCGGAAGATCTGGCCCGGCGCAACGATTTGCTGCGGTCACATGCCAAGGCGTTGCGTGAGCATGTGCGTGCGTTGGGGGAGAAGGCCTACTGGAATGCCTTTGATGTCGCCCCGGATTTTGTGGTGGCGTTCATCCCGAATGAGGCGTTGCTGCAGGCGGCTCTTGAAGCCGATCCCACGCTGATGGATGATGCGTTCTCACGTAAGGTTGCATTGACATCGCCGGTCACGCTTTGGGCGGTGCTGAAATCCGTGGCCTATGCGTGGCAGCAGCAGTCCTTGACCGATGACGCGAAGCAACTGTTCGATCTGTCCCGCGAATTGTATGAGCGTTTCGCTGTGCTGGGAGATTACGCCATCAAACTGGGTTCGCAGATTACCAAGACCGTCAATGCATATAACAAGTTTGCGTCCAGTCTGGAACGTCGGGTACTGCCCACGGCTCGTAAACTGCAGAAGCTCGAACCCACCAAGGTGATTGAAGAGACGCCTCTTATCGATTCGGACAAGGGGAATGTGGCCGAGCTATCGGCCCCCGAAGTGGTTCCGTCTGATGATGAATCCGATGGGACAGCGCAGCGTATGACCGTAGCATGAGGGAAGCAGCTTAAACGAGCTGGTGTAGGTTCCATGGAATCAACGCCGACCATCGTGACTGAGCACGGGAGGCGGATGCTGACCGCCGCAAGAGATAGGCTTGCACTATGACTGAATCAGGATTCCGCCCTACCGGCACGCCGGATCTTGCCGGTGTGACGAACAATGCCGACTTCTCACGATTGGAACCGCGTGAGCTGCTCGCCACCTTGCTGAAGCAGCATGTGGTGGGACGTCCCTTCTCCGAGCTGTCGGCAGTGACGTTCGATCATCATGCGGCACCCGTCATGGGACATGTGCTCATCGATGCGCTTGAAGATGCCGGATATTCGGTTGATGATTTCGATGCGGTCGGCGCTTTGACTGCCGCGGCAGTGCCTATGGTATCCGCCATGATTCAGGCGGCGGCATCACGAGGCGAGGATCTGGACGGGTTCGTAATGGACTTCGTCTACCCGTCCATCAAGGGACCGTCTATTGAAGGCCGTCGCGTGGTCCTTCTGGATGCCTGGTTGTCCGAGAAATCATATGTGCAGACCAGCTCGCTGGTCACGTTGCGCAACGGCAATGAGCTCGGCCTTGATTTCGGCATCATCGACCAACTGGGTGGCTCGGTGGTGGCCATCGCCTCACTCGTGGGCGGCGGGGCGAAGAGCATCAACGTCGTTAATCCGACTACCGGCGACAGCAAGGAATTGCCCTTCGTCCAGGTGTTCGACGAATCCGAACTTCGCTGACCATGCACGCGCCAAACCAGATTTCCCTAGCTGCCAAGGCATCCGGCGAGCCGGAATTCCGCGAAATCGGACTCGGACCGTGGTCTGAAACGCACCCCGGTGAGCCGCGGCCCGACAATCCCGCATCCCCGAACTACAGTCGCCACTTTGATACGGAACTTCTGAATGAAGGTGACCGGCGTAATGTGCTCGACCGATACCGCTATTGGTCCGTACAGGCCATCAAGGATGATCTGGATGCTCGCGGCCGTCATGATTTCGAAGTGGCGGTAGAGAACTGGACCCATGATTTCAATATCGGGTCCATGGTGCGTACGGCCAATGCTTTCCAAGCCGGGCGCGTGCATATCGTCGGTCCACACAAGTGGAATCGCAAAGGCGCGTTGATGACCGAGCTGTACCAGCATGTTGAGCATCATCCATCCATCGCCGAGCTGGTGGAATGCTGGCGCAATCGCATCGCCGGCGAAATCGCATACGAACGCGCGCGAGCCGCTGCTGCGGCAATTCATATCCACGAATCGGCAGGCTCAGTATCCGCGCTGTTGCAGTGTGAGACCGCGTCGGCAACTCCCGACGACAGTGTTGCGCATGACGAAACGCCATCGTTCCAATCATCCGCAATCGCAGATGCTTTCCGCGAAGGAGGCGCATCCGCGCAATCCGCCACACAATCCGCCACACAGAGAGCAATGTCCGAGCTGGCGGCCGCTGACAATCGCATCAAAGAACTCGAAGCTGCACGCATCATCGCACTCGACATCATTCCTGGAGCGGTGCCGATGGAGACCTACCGGTTCCCCAAGCGCTGCCTGCTGCTGTTCGGCGCGGAAGGACCGGGCCTGAGCCAAAAAGCCCTCGATCTGGCCGACGATGTGGTCTACATCTCCCAGTTCGGTTCGGTGCGTTCCATCAACGCAGGTGCTGCCGCGGCCGTGGCCATGCACGCATGGATCGCCCAGCATGCTGCTCCGGCATCCGTCTAATAGCGTGGTCTCTGAGCGCGGGCATTGATAGTATCTTGCAGACAACTCTGCAGAATCCAACAAGTTGAATAACTGGATTCCTTCAGTGGTCGCAATCCGGACTGATGCTCTTGTCATAGAATGCACTGGCATGGGTCAGTGGCCTCGCTGTTGCCCGGAAGCGAATATGAATAATGACTGGTGTCATACTGTGCAACCAACACCATCCAGCTGTACCGCACCGCATTGTCCCTCGCCGCACCGATTGCCCCACCCATTATCCTGATCCCATTGCCGCCGTGGCTTGAGGTATGCCTGCCGCCCGTAACTTATTGAGCAGTGGATTCATTGCCAGCGCATCTTCATAGGTGAATCGGACTATGGTGTCGACTCCGGCTCGGTAGAGTCCTGTTTCGCGCTCCTTCTCCGCATGAACCGCGCCGCGAATGCCTTTTCGGTTATTCATATCCGGATCGACATACTTGGCAAAGCCGTCGAATTCCCCCACGACAGTACGCCCAGTGGGCAACCGCCAGAGGTAATCCACTCGATACAAATCACCGGTTTGGGGGTCTATGATTTCCTGCTGCAGCTCAGGAACTGCGAGCCCTCCTTCGATGATCGTCCCCCGTCCAAGCGATTCGCCGCCGTTTTCACTTGCGGGGTTGGCGTAATGCAGCAAACGGAATAGTGGTGTGCAGTCGCGTCGCATGGTGCTGCAGATATTCAGGATGTCTGCAATGGTGGCTTCTTTGCGCAATGCCGAATCGATGACAGGCAACGCGAAGCGGAATTCGGTGGACAGTCCGCAATCCACCACGGTTCTGGCTTTGCTGGTGACAGGCAGCTCGCCGATACGCACCGGTGTGCAATCCGATGCGAATATGCGTTTCACATGCGTGGTGCTGGCATTATTCCCCTGTGTTGTCGCAGTGATGGTGACGGAGTCGGCATGAAGGTGCCATTGATGGTCAAAACCATGGATGGCCGCTGCGGTGATTCCGGCGAACACCCAATCCGGATGCTTGAGATGGAGGGTTCGTGCCCGATGCCTTGTACGTTCATCCGGGTGTAGCGAAGCCCAGTAGTCCGGTCTGGCATACATGTTGGGGAATACTCTTTCCAGCTCCTGAGCTTGTGCGCGACGGGCCAGAGCTGAGCGGTGGGCTTTGGTTGTTCCGTACGCGCAGCGCTGTTCTGATTCGGCCTGGGCGATGAGAGTGGCCACTTCCTTGTGATGTTTCATGGTTCGACGGTATATCTGCGGTCGAGGTGGTGTCTATGTGTTTCAGACAATGTGGTCCGAGCTCCAGCTGATGAACGCGCGATGGTGGTTTCCCGCATGATTCCGCCAAATTGTACTGATATGGGTTCGTTGCCGGAACGGGGGATGTGGATAACTGGCTAGAGCTTGACGAAGTGTATGCGTTCATTCGTTCGATTGGATTGCAGCCGTGGCCGTGTCTGGAGGTCATGCCTGTTATTTGCATGGCGTAGATGGCAGGTGCGAATCATCGGTTGGGCCGAGGTTTTGCTTCGCTGAGAAGCTGTGAGTGGGGTGGATTAGCGGTTGGGCCGTGGTTTTGCTTTGCTGGGACGCTGTGAGCGGGGTGGATTATGGGTTTGGCCGAGAATATGCCTCGCTGGGACGCTGTGAGCGGGGTGGATTATGGGTTGGGCCGAGGATTTGCCCCGTTGACGGGCGGTGAGTGGGGTGTTTCCTCGGTTGAGTCGTGAATCTGCTTCGCTGGTGAGTGGTAGGAGGGGCGTTTCCTTGACGCGGCCGAGGTTTTGCCTCGCTGGGGTGCTTTTAATGAGGCAGTTGCTCTATTGGGCCGAGAATATGCCTCGCTGAGAGGCTGTGAGTGGGCGGATCGGCGGTTGGGGCGAGGATTTGCTTCTCTGGGGAGCTGTGAGTGGGGCGGATTATGGGTTGGGGCGAGGTTTTGCTTCGGTGGTGGGCGGTGAGTGGGGTGGCTTGTGGGCTGGGCCGAGGTTTTGCCCCGGTAAGAGGCCGTTTTGAGGCCGTCAGGGGGCATCTGAGGCCGTCGGGGGCGTCTGAGGTCGGGGCAGGGGCGTCCAGCGGGGTGGAGTGCAGATTGGGCCGAGGATTTGCCCCGGTGAGAGAGCGGCAACGGGTTGCAGAGGGACGCATGAACGCATGAACACATGAACACATGATGCGGCATGGTTGTTGTGCATTTCCTTTCGCTTGATGGAAGATGCTCGGATGAAGTGGTAATGGAAGTCCGCTGAAGTGCGATGGAAGTCCGCTGAAGTGGCAATGGAAGTCCGACAGACGAAATGCGTATCTTCCTGATGGCCGCGTGTCACAAACCGCTCGTATAGTTGGGCGCATGCCAACATTTTCACGCGAAGAAATCGTGCATTTGGGCGATTTGGCCCGAATCGCGCTCACCGATGAGGAAATCACCCGTCTGCAGGGCGAGCTGAACGTCATTGCAGACTCCATCAACAAGGTTCAGGAGGTTGCCTCCGACGACGTCGAGCCCACCGCCAACCCGGTTCCGCTTGAGGCCTATCTGCGCCCGGACGTGGCCGAAACCCCGCTGACGCAGGAAGAGGCTCTTGCCGGTGGCCCGAAGACCGAGGCCGGCATGTTCGTGGCGCCGCGAATCCTGGGAAGCGAGGAGTGAACCTGATGAGCACCGTAACCAACGAAACCGCAAATCTCGTCAAGCTGTCCGCCGCCGAGCAGGCCGCCGCCGTCAAGAAAGGCGATGTGACCTCCCGCGAGCTCGTCGAAGCCCATCTCAAGGTGATCGAGGCCGCCGAACCGTCCATCAAGGCGTTCCTGAAGGTCTCCGCTGACGTGGCCCTCGAACAGGCTGACGCTTTCGACGCCAAGACCGCCGAAGAGAAGGCCGAACTGCCTGAACTCGCCGGCGTGCCGATCGCCATCAAGGACATGATCGTCACCAAGGGCATCGAGACCACCGCCGCATCCAAGATCCTCGAAGGCTGGGTGCCGCCGTATGACGCCACCGTCATCGAGAAGCTCAAGGCTGCTGGCATGCCGATCCTCGGCAAGACCAACCTGGACGAGTTCGCACAGGGTTCCTCCACCGAGCACTCCGCCTACCAGACCACCCACAATCCGTGGGATACCGAGCGCGTGCCGGGTGGTTCCGGCGGTGGCTCCGCTTCCGCGGTCGCCGCGTTCGAGGCCCCGCTGGCCCTCGGCACCGACACCGGTGGCTCCATTCGTCAGCCCGGTGCCCTGACCGGCACCGTGGGCGTCAAGCCCACCTACGGCGGCGTCTCCCGCTTCGGCGCCATCGCCATGGCTTCCTCGCTCGACCAGATCGGCCCGGTCTCCCGCACCGTGCTTGACTCCGCCCTGCTGCAGGAAGTCATCGGCGGCCATGACCGCCGTGACTCCACGTCCATCCCCGAGGGCCCGCGTCCGATGGTTGCCGCCGCCCGTGAGGGTGCCAAGCGCGACCTCAAGGGTTTGAAGGTCGGTCTGATCAAGGAACTCGGCGGCGACGGCTTCCAGCCCGGCGTCGAGGCTCGATTCAACGAGGCCGTGGATAAGCTCAAGGAGATGGGTGCCGAGGTCGTCGAGGTTTCCTGCCCGCATATCGGCTACTCTCTGGGCGCCTACTACATCATCATGCCGTCCGAGGTGAGCTCCAACCTGGCCCGATACGATGGCATGCGCTACGGCCTGCGCGTCATGCCGCCGGCCGGCGTGCCGCAGACTGCTGCCAACATGATGGCCTACACCCGTGAGGCCGGCTTTGGCGACGAGGTCAAGCGCCGCATCATCCTCGGCACCTACGCCCTGTCCGCCGGCTACTACGACGCCTGGTATGGCTCGGCCCAGAAGGTCCGTACGCTGATCATCCAGGACTTCAAGAAGGCCTTCGAACAGGCCGATGTTCTGGTCTCTCCGACCTCTCCGTCGACCGCCTTCAAGTTCGGCGAGAAGATGGACGATCCGCTGGCCATGTACATGAACGACATCGCCACCATCCCGGCCAACCTCGCCGGTGTTCCGGCCATGTCCATCCCGGCCGGCCTGTCGGACGACGGCCTGCCCGTGGGCTTCCAGTTCATCGCCCCGCAGCAGCGCGACGAAGTGATGTACAAGCCCGCTGCCGCACTGGAGGCCGCGCTTGAGGATGACTGGAATGGTCCGATTTGGAAGGACCTCAAGGCTCCGTGGCTTGACGGCTTGGACAAGTGAGAAGCATCGGAAGGAAAGATAAGCAACATCATGGCTGAAAAACTGATGAAGTACGCCGATGCCACCAAGAAGTATGATGTGGTCTTCGGTCTGGAAACCCACGTTGAGCTCAGCACGAACACCAAGCTGTTCTGCCCGGCTCACATCGAGTTCGGTGGCGAGCCGAACACCCAGCTGACTCCGGTCTCCTTGGGGCTGCCGGGCTCGTTGCCGGTGGTCAACAAGGCCGCTGTGGACTACGCGATCAAGCTTGGTCTCGCACTGCACTGTGAAATCAACGAGTGGAGCCAGTTCGCCCGCAAGAACTACTTCTACCCGGACATGCCGCGCGACTACCAGATCTCCCAGTACGACAAGCCGACCAACGGCAACGGCTACCTGGATGTCGAGCTGGAGGACGGCACCGTCTTCCGTGTGCCGATCGAACGTGCGCACATCGAGGATGACGCCGGCAAGAACACCCACGTGGGCGGTGCCGACGGCCGCATCGAAGGCGCCGACCATTCCCTCGTGGACTACAACCGCGCCGGTGTGCCGCTGATCGAGATCGTCACCAAACCTATCGAGGGTGCGGGCGACCGCGCTCCGGAGATCGCCGGTGCCTACATGCGTGCCATCCGCGACATCGTACGCGCGTTGAACATCAGCCACGCCCGTATGGAGCAGGGCAACATGCGCGCCGACGTCAACGTTTCGCTGCGCCCGTCCGCCGACGCCCCGTATGGCACCCGTTCCGAAACCAAGAACGTGAACTCGTTCCGCGGCATCGAGAAGACCATCCAGTACGAGATCCGCCGTCAGGCCGCCCGCCTCGACGAGGGCAAGGACATCCTGCAGGAGACCCGCCACTGGGATGAGGCTACGCAGACCACCGCAGGCGGACGCGTCAAGTCCGATGCGGACGACTACCGCTACTTCCCGGACCCGGATCTGGTCATGCTCCACATCACCAAGGAGCACATCGAGGAGATCAAGGCTCAGATGCCGGAGATGCCGCGCGAACGCCGCAACCGTCTCAAGACCGAATGGGGTCTGACGGATCTGCAGATGCGCGACATCCTGAACGCCGACGCACTTGACCTGATTGAAGAGACCGTCAAGGCCGGTGCCAAGGCCGCAGGCGCCCGCAAGTGGTGGCTGGGTGAGCTGTCCCGCGCCGCCAACGCCAAGGGCGTCTCCCTCGAGGAGCTGCCGATCACCCCGGCCGACGTGGCCGAGGTTGAGAAGCTCATCGCCAGCGGCAAGCTCAACGACAAGCTCGCCAAGCAGACCGTCGAAGGCGTACTCAAGGGCGAAGGCACCCCGGATGAGGTCGTCAAGAAGCACGGCTACAAGATCGTCGAGGACAACGGCGCCATCGAGGCGGCCGTCGACGCGGCGTTCGAGGCGAACCCCGACGTGGTCGAGAAGCTCAAGAGCGGCAACATGAAGCCGATGGGCGTGATCATCGGTGCCGTGATGAAGGCCACGCGAGGCCAGGCCGATGCCAAGGCCGTCACCAAGGTGGTCATGGGCAAGATCAAGTCCTGAGCCGTTAAGCGGACAGCCGAAACAGGCTGTATGTACGTAACAGTCACATGGCTACGTACATACAGCCTGTTTTGTTACAAAACCTTCCAGTCCAGCATCTTTCCAGCGTTCACCCAGCAGAGTAGGATATGTTCGGCACTGAATCGAGAGCCGTTGTGAGTCGACAAACAGGGGACGAACACCAAATGACTGAGACCAACGAGACGTTGAGCATGGCAGTTGATGCGCAAGTCGCGCGGGACCTGCCTCACAGCATCGTCATTCCGCCTATCCAGGGCGAAATGGTGCATCTGCGTCCTGCCACGGTGGAGGATTTGCCTCGTCTTGACGAACTGGATGCTTTTTATGGAGCTTCCAAGATCACCGGTAAGGATGCGGCCACCGAACGCGCCATGATTCATACGTGGGTGCGTCGCTCTCAGGCATGGGAGGCTGGCAGGACTCCGGGGGAGTCCGGCGTGGGCGATCCGGAACTGCGTCGCACCATCGCTTGGGCTGTGGTCACCGACGCCGACCATGACGAGGACGGCAAGACGGACGCCGGTGCCACTGACAATGTGATCGGCATGATCTTCCTCATCGACATTGATGGCTGGTCCCGCTCCGCGCGCATTCAGATCGTACTTGGTCGCGACTATCGCGGACGTGGCTACTCGCGTGACGCCATGCCCCGTGTGATGACGTATGGTTTCGCCGCCGAGCCGGCCGGCTTGGGCATGCATCGTATCTGGGTCGCTGTGCCGGAGAAGAACACGCGTTCGATCTCCGTCTACCAGTCGTTGGGCTTCGTACCGTCCGGCACGTCGCGCGACGCCCTGTGGGACGCCGAAAACAACAAGTATCAGGATCTGATCGTCATGGACACGCTGGTGGATGAATACGATCCGATCCGATCGCTGGAAGCGTTCGGCATGCACCTCATCGAAAACAATCCCGGTGTGCAGGAGGCGCTCGCCGCACGTGAGCATTCCGTGGCGCTGCGTCAGAAGACCGCGTCCGAGCAGGCCGCTGCATCACAGGGGGGTCATCAGTTCGCTGAGGATGCCGAAAACCGGACCGGTGCTGATGCAGACACGGCCACCGCGTCTGCACGACAGCGTACGGTGGAGCAGCCTCAACATCGGCAGGCTGCGGGTGAAGCGTCGCATGAGAAGTCCCGCCTCAGCGCTGAAGAAGAGAGCAACTGGCCATATGGTCAGAACGAACGAAAGCCTTCGAAGGAAGCTTGGTGGCGCACGCTGGGGCGTGGCCGCAAGCGTGACACGGAAAGTGAGCGGTGATAGCAGCATGAGCGCCGAGGATCTCGACAATTACGAAACCGATGCCGAGCTCGCCCTGTACAAGGAATATCGTGACGTTATCAAGCTGTTCACCTATGTCGTGGAAACCGAACGTCGCTTCTATCTGGCGAACAAGGTCGATTTCAACGTTCGCTCCGCTGGGCAGGACGTGTATTTCGATGTGCAGTTGACTGACGCCTGGGTGTGGGATGTGTATCGCTCCAGCCGTTTCGTCAAGTCGGTGCGCATCGTGACCTTCAAGGACGTCAACGTCGAGGAAGTGCAGAAGACCGACATCGACATTCCCGACGACATCAATTAGTTTCAGGCAGTCGGCACCGTCAGCCTAGTGATCAATCTCACAATTGTCTGTGTGGCGTAGGCCCCCTCTGATGGACGTTGCCGTGAAGCAAACAGCGGAGCTGTTTGTAGGCAACGTGCGAGCCGACAGGCGAGCCAGCAGGCTGCGCGCGGAGCGCGTCCGTAATTGCAGGACGGGCTGTCAGCGAAGCTGACTGGGGGAGAGACAGAAGATGAAGTCCTCAATTACGTGAGACAGACCACCGGAGATGGCATTGACGGTGCGGGGAGGAATGTCAGGTTTGCCTTGCCTGTCATCCATTGTTCACCTGATACTCAGGGAAAATTCAGGCCGATAACGTATAGGACGCGTGTCTTGTTTGCCTGCGATTGATAAAACATGTCGCGTGAACGCACAGCATATTTTCCAGGGATGCAAGGCATCCATCGCATGCATCGCAGCTGCCGCCACATTGATGGCCGGTGGCGTCTTGAACACCCCCGCCGCCTCCGCATTGGAGATCGACGGCCAGTACTACAGCAGCAAGCAGCCGTATGTGGCTCCTGATGCCGAGACCACCGCGAACTACAGCAAGGCACCTGAAGGCTATGAGACGGTGTACACCGAATCGATGGCCCGCCACGGTTCACGTGGTCTGTCCAGCTACAAGTACGACGCCCTGCTGATGAAG
Source organism: Bifidobacterium sp. UTBIF-68 (assembly GCF_006408855.1). Lineage (NCBI taxonomy): Bacteria > Bacillati > Actinomycetota > Actinomycetes > Bifidobacteriales > Bifidobacteriaceae > Bifidobacterium > Bifidobacterium sp. UTBIF-68. The sequence goes on from NZ_JFAN01000014.1 coordinate 56,782, forward strand.
ATGGCGGAGGCTGCCGACAAGGACAATGGCTTCAAGTCCGACGCCATCAAGAATGAATTCGTCAAGAACCTGACGGCCATCACCGCAGCCAATGTGCAGAACGGCTACGGCATGCTCACCGGCCAAGGCGCCAATCAGCATCAGGGCATCGGCACGCGCGCCTACGAGCGCAACAAGGCGTTGTTCGACAAGGCCGCTCAGGACGGCGGCAAGATCGCCTACCAGTCCTCCGGCGAGGCCCGCGCCACCGAGTCCGGCGAGAACTTCGCCCGCGGATTCAACACCGCCTCGAACAACGAACTGGCCAACAGCACGGTGAACCCGGCCGATCCTGCCGGCACCGGCGAGGCCGCCGTGTTCGACAAGACGCCGAACACGCTGTACTTCCACAAGGCCGAGAACCCCGACGGCACCGAGAAGACCGGTGACGCCAAGAAGATCGCCGACGATTACCAGAACTTCGTGGAGAACGACCAGACCATCGCGGGTGCCGAGGAGACCATCTCCGAGAACGCCGATGTCATGACCGCCTCCCATGATCTGCTGTCCCAGATCTTCACCGACGACTTCCTCGCCAAGCTGGCCGACGGCACCTACAAGTGGTACAACACCGCCGACGGCACCAAGAACGGCGACGTCAACTGCGCTCCGGGCGCCGATCCGAGCAAGGATGCGGACGCCTGCGGCGAAGCCAAGAAGAAGATCGCCTCCGAATACGACGCCGCAATGGATCTGTACAATCTGTACATCATCGCTGCGGATATGCAGAACGAGAACACCGGAAGCCATACCTTCGACTTCAACCAGTACTTCCAAGGTCAGCAGGCCAGCGACGCGCGGCTGTTCGCGTGGGCGCTCGACGCTGAGGACTTCTACGAGAAGGGCCCGAGCTACACCGGTCAAGATGAGACCTACAAGATCGCCCAGCCGCTGCTGGACGACTTCTTCAACACCATCGACCAGCGTGTGAACGGCGGCTCCACCGTGGCGACCTTCCGGTTCGCCCACGCCGAGACCATCATGCCGTTCGCCGCGCTGCTCGGCCTGCCTGGTTCCACCCAGCAGGCTCCGGCCAGCACCACGGACGTCTACACCTATGACAACAACGAGTGGCGAGGCGAGTCCGTGACGCCGATGGCCGCCAACGTGCAGTGGGATGTGGCTGTCAAGCCGGGCAACGACCCAAAGACCGGCCGCGCCTACACGCCGCTGGTGCGCATGCTGTACAACGAGAAGGAGATCCCCTTCCGCTCCGAATGCACGCCGATCGCTGATGGCTCCACCTGGTACAAGCTCACCGAGCTGAAGAGCTGCCTCGAAGCCGGTCACCAGACCACCGGCGACAATGCCAAGCTGCAGGACGGCTCCAACCCGCTGGTCGGCCTCGTCTCCGAGTTCGGCACGTACTGGCAGGCCCCGCAGTTCAATGACGACGGCACGCTCAAGAGCGCCGGCAAGGTGCTCAACAAGCAGGTGCTCGCCGAGAACGACGAGAAGGTCGTGGCCATCAACAACAAGGCCGCCGAAGGCGCCACCGATGCCACGCCGAGTGAGCAGCAGCAGCGCGCGCTCTCCGACCGTGACGCCGACAAGGACGTGGCCACCGCCTTCAAGGACGGATTCGGCCCGGTGATCGGCGAATACTTCGCACAGGGATACAACGACGGCAGCCTGGACAAGGTGGCCGCGGTCATGAACAACAACGGCTGGTCCGGCAACCCCGCGAAGAATGTCAACCAGTCGCCCCGACCCTACGTCTCCGACCGCAGCACGTGGGCTCCCATCAAGGATGACGCCACCGGCCTCAACCAGAACACCGGCTCCAACGACCTCGCCGGGCTGCCCACCAGCCTGGACATCATCAAGGTCAACACCGATGCGGACGGCAAGGCTCTGGGCTCCGACGGCAAGCTTCATTCTCCGGACTATCCGAAGAACTCCTATGAAGGCTCCTTCCCGTCCGGCCACACGAACAAGGCCTACTCTCGTGGCGTGGTGCTCGCCGTCATGGTGCCGCAGCTCGCCCCCGAGATCCTGGCCCGCACCTCCGAAGCCGGCAACAACCGCATCGTCCTCGGCGTGCACTACCCGCTGGACGTGATGGCCGGCCGTATCGGCGGCCAGTCATCCGTCGCGGCCTACATGAACGCCAACGCCGATGAGGTGGCCGCCGCTTCCGAACAGCTCACCACCTACCTTGCCTCCCGTTGCAAGGCCGACGGCTTGGGCGACACGCTCGAGCAGTGCATCGACAACACAGGTGCCGCAGCCGACAAGGGCTACGCCAACGCCTTCACCGACGAGGTCTCCTCCAAGCCGGTCACCGACCGTGCCTCCGCTATCGCCGCCTACCAGGCGCGTATGACCTACGGCTTCACCCAGGTGACCGCTGGCGGCAAGGCCTTCACCGCTCCGGAAGGCGCCTCCGCACTGCTGCGTTACGCTTACCCGTCCCTCACGGACGAGCAGCGCAATGCCGTGCTCGCCAAGACGGCAATCGACTCCGGTTACCCGCTGGACGCCTCCTCCCAGGGCTGGCAGCGCATCGATCTGGCCACCGCGCTCAGCGCCAAGGTCACCCTGAACAAGGCCGGCGAGGTCATCGCCGTCGCCGCCGCGGACAAGCCCAGCGTCATCGTCTCCAACGAGACCGTGACACCCGGTGACACCGATCAGAACACCAAGCCGTCCACTCAGGATAAGGACAAGGGCTCCAAGATGCCGAACACCGGCGTCGCGGTCACCGGTGTCGCGGCCGCCATGGTGCTGCTGGCGCTCGCCGGCATCTCCCTGAGCCTGTGGAAGGTCCGCCGCTGATTGATGGGCGATAGGTGTCATGCCGCCGATGGTTGAGATGGATGGCATGACACCGATGCCTGTTGGCAAATGGTGAATAACTCACAAACCAATCGATGCGCCCGGTCTGCATATTATGGCAGGCCGGGCGCATCGATTAGTTGACGGCAATCGCTTGTGGGCGCCGATATCAGAGCGCGTGCTTTGTTTGATACTCCGCCCCATGTGGCATAATGCACTAGGCCCGTGTGACGGGAGAATTCTGTAAGCATTCGATCATCTTTCCGTGTGCGATTCCGGGGCGTTTAGTAGACTGTCTCTGATTTTGCGTTTATAAGGAGCATAATGAGCGAAAAGCAATCCGTGGTGATTATCGGTGGTGGTCCCGCCGGCTTGACTGCTGCATGGGAGCTCGTCAAGGATGGCGGTTCCGACAGATATGACGTGACTGTGCTTGAAGAGACCCACGAATTCGGTGGCATCTCCCGCACGGTGAAGCATAACGGCAACCGTATGGACATCGGCGGCCATCGCTTCTTCTCCAAGGACGACCGCATCATGGACTGGTGGAAGACCGTGCTGCCGTTGCAGGGCGCTCCCTCCTATGATGACAAGAAGCTCGGCCGGGAGCACGATATGGAGCCCGGCGGCCCGGATCCCGAGACGGAAGACAAGGTGATGCTCAAGCGTCACCGCGTGTCCCGCATCTATTGGAACCGCCGCTTCTTCGATTACCCGATTTCGCTGAGCCCCAACACCTTCAAGGCCATGGGATTTAAGCTCACGCTGGTTGCCGGCTTCAGCTACCTGAAGTCCATGTTCCACAAGCTTCCGGAAGACAATCTGGAGAACTTCTACATCAACCGTTTCGGTCGCAAGCTCTACTCCATGTTCTTCGAGGGATACACCGAGAAGCTCTGGGGCCGTCACCCCTCCCAGATCTCCGCTGACTGGGGCGCCCAGCGCGTCAAGGGCCTGAGCATTCTGGGCGTATTGAAGAACGCCTTCCAGAAGCTGCTGCCCAAGAAGCGCTCCAACGCCGAAGTCGAAACCTCGCTGATTGAGGAATTCTGGTATCCGAAGTACGGCCCCGGCCAGCTGTGGGAGACCGTGGAATCCAACTGCGAAGCCGCCGGCGTCAAGGTGCTCACCGACGCCAAGGTGGTCGAGGTGCGTCAGACCAACGGTGCCATCTCCTCCGTGGTGTATGAGGATTCCGAAGGCAACCGCACCGAGCTTGCCGGCGACCAGTTCATCTCCTCCATGCCCGTCAAGGATCTGGTCAACGCCATCGACGCGGCCGGTGCCGATCCCGAGGCCACCGGTTCCAAGGCGGCCCCAGCCGACATGACCGCCGTCGCCAATGGCCTTCCGTACCGTGATTTCGTGACCGTGGGCCTTCTGGTCAAGCACCTCAAGCTCAAGAACACCACCGACATCCCCACCCTCGGCAATCCTCCCATCGTTCCCGATTGCTGGATCTACGTCCAGGATCCGGGCTACAAGGTCGGCCGTCTCCAGATCTTCAACAACTGGAGCCCCTATCTGGTCAAGGACGTCGACGACACCGTCTGGATCGGCCTCGAATACTTCTGCGAGGAAGGCGACTCCTTCTGGAACATGTCCGAAGAAGACGTCACCAAGTTCGCCATCTCCGAACTCACCCGCATGCGCGTCATCAACGGCCCCGACGAGGTCCTCGACTCCCATCGTGAGCGCGTCCGGAAGGCGTACCCCGCCTACTTCGACACCTACGAGCACATGGACGAGCTCATCGAATACCTCGATGGTTTCGGCAACCTCTACTGTGTCGGCCGCAACGGCCAGCACCGCTACAACAACATGGACCACTCCATGGCCACCGCCATGGAAGCCGTCAGCAACATCAAGACCGGCAAGACGTCCAAGAAGAATGTGTGGTCTGTCAACACCGAAAAGTCCTACCACGAAGCAAAGTAAATAACGGAGCGTTAGCTGTGCCGAGCCGTTAAGCGGACAGCCCTGTGGGCTGCCCGTAGGCGAGGTGAGCGGCTTGCCGCGAAGGCCGCGTGCATCGCGGCTCCTCGGTCGCGGTACCTTTGTACAGCTTCCCTCGGTGCGCCTTGCTACCGCACGCGTTATTCACTTTGCTTACGCAAAGTGATCAGTGAACGTCATGAACGGCCTGCCGGATAATCCGGTGGGCCGTTTGCATTGGTCGTGCCAAGGTTGTACAGTGTTGCGAAGTTCGCAAGGGCGCCAGAGACGCAGCGAACATTCATGAGCGGTGCAACCGCAAATCACTCTTAACTCCGTAAGTGGGCATGAGCCTGTTCGGTATGGAAAGGGCAACCAGTGGCAAATAGCCAGAATCTAGAAGATATGAAGCTTCCTGAGCTCAAGGAGCTCGCCAAGCAGATGGGATTGCGCGGAACTTCAGCTATGAGGAAGCCCGAGCTTCTCGCCACCCTGCAGGCAGCTCGCAGTGGCGGGGAAGCGCCGGCTGGCGTCAGCGTCCGTCAGCCCAAGGCGGTCAAGGCATCGAAGCCTGTCGCCACTCCTGCAGCTGCCGCCGAGCAGCCCGCGGAACAGGTCGCCGCAGCACCACAGCACGTTCAGACCCAGCCGGATACCCAGCCAGCTGAGCCGAACATCACACTGCCTGAACCAGTCGCAGAAGCGGAATCCCATACGGAAACCAGCGTGGAATCCCATACGGAAACCAACGTGGAATCCCATGTGGAATCCCGTGGCGAGCGTCGCGTCCGCCGCAGGACCCAGGAGATGATGGATAGTGTCGAAGAGCCGCGTGGCCGTCGCAAGCGTATCGAGGATGATGGCGAATTCACTCGCCGCAAACCGCGTAAGCATGCGGATGCCGAGGTTGTGGCCGACGACCTGCTGGCCAGCCTCGATCTCGGCGGTACCTCGCCGGTGCCTGTCGAACGCCGGCGTCGTCGTGACGATGAGGAAGCGCCGCTGATCCGCCGTATTCGCGATGACGAGGACATGCAGGCCCGTCGTCGTCGAGTCGAACCGGATGACGAGAACGTGCGCGATCTCGATGACATTCTCGCCACGTTGCCGACGCAGAAGCATGACGAGCCGATGGACGACGAGGACACCGACGACAATCAGGATCGCGGTGAATTCACCCGCCGCAACCGTAACCGCGGTGATCGTGCTGATCGCGGCGGTGACCGCAACAATGATCGCGGTGGCGATCGCAATGACCGTCGCAACCGCCGGATGCGCGGCCGTGATCGTGACGTCATGCTTGACGACGACCGTCGTGAAGAGCCGCAGGAGGATCTGGTCCCGGTGGCCGGCATCATCGATGTGCTGGATTCCTACGCATTCGTGCGCACCTCCGGCTACCTGCCCGGTCCGAATGACGTCTACGTGTCCATGGGCCAGGTCAAGAAATACGGCCTCAGGAAGGGCGACGCCGTGCACGGTTCCATTCGTGCTCCACGTGAGGGCGACCGTCGCAATCAGCGTCAGAAGTTCGTGCCGTTGCAGGCCATCGATTCGATCAACGGCCAGAGCGTCGAGGAATCCCTGAAGCGCCCGCAGTTCTCCAAGCTCACCCCGCTCTATCCGCAGGAGCGTCTGAAGCAGGAAACCACGCCGAACAAGCTCACCGGACGCATCATGGATATCGTGGCGCCGATTGGCAAGGGCCAGCGTGGCCTTATCGTCTCCCCGCCGAAAGCCGGCAAGACCATCACCCTGCAGAACATCGCCAACGCGATCACCACCAACAACCCGGAAGTGCATCTGATGGTGGTGCTCGTGGACGAGCGTCCTGAGGAAGTCACCGATATGGAGCGTACGGTGCAGGGCGAGGTCATCTCCTCCACGTTCGACCGTCCTGCTTCCGACCATACGACGGTCGCCGAACTGGCCATCGAGCGCGCCAAGCGTCTGGTGGAACTCGGCCAGGACGTCGTCGTGCTGCTTGATTCCATGACCCGACTGGCCCGCGCCTACAACATCGCGGCCCCGGCCTCCGGCCGCATCCTTTCCGGTGGTGTCGACGCGCAGGCCCTGTATCCGCCGAAGAAGTTCTTCGGCGCCGCACGCAACATCGAAAACGGCGGCTCGCTGACCATCATCTCCTCGGCCTTGGTGGAGACCGGCTCCAAGATGGATGAGGTCATCTTCGAGGAGTTCAAGGGCACCGGCAATATGGAACTGCGGCTGTCCCGCGAGCTCGCGGACAAGCGACTGTTCCCGGCCATCGACATCAACGCTTCCGGCACCCGCCGCGAAGAGCTGATCACCGAGCCGAAGGAACTGCCGATCATCTACCGTCTGCGCCGACTGCTGGGCGGCATGGAACCCGAGCAGGCCTACCAGACGCTGGTGCCGCGACTGAAGAAGACCGCCACCAACCGCGACTTCCTTGCCGCCATCGTGCAGCAGGCCAACAACGGCAATGCCGTCAATGGCAATTGATTGAACTGATTGGATTCACCCGAGTCATGCCGCGCGCATGACTACGACTATGGCCCGGTTTCCACTGTGGGAGCCGGGCCATAGTCGTAGCAGAGTCATAGTCACGCGCTGAGCGCCCTTACACTGTGCCCCTATGCGTGCTTCGCGTAATACACCGTGTCGATGCCGGGCCCGCGGTCGTCAGGCAGCGTCTTGATCAGGGAGAAGCCCATTTCGCCAAGAATGTGCAGATGAGCGCCGTTCTTGCTCCATGTGCGCGTGGCCACCACGGTTCCCGCCACGTCGGGCAGCGTGAACAACGCGCGATACATGCGCTCGGTCAGATGCGCGCCGCGATACGCTTCAGCCACCAGAATAGTACTCACATACGTGCATACGCCGCCGTCCACGTACGCGCATGCGTAATCCGGGCGGTATGACATGAACCCTGCCAGCGTCTGATTGCCTGTGCTGTCGCCGGCCTCGGAATTGCTATCGTTATCGGCGTTAGTACCGGCATCAGCATCGGAGCCATCATCCACTGCCAGCAGGAACCGCTGCTCCAACAATGCCCGGTAGTAGTCGTCGATGGCATGGTCGGCGGCTGCCGCGTGCGGCGCCAAATCGGACTGAGTCGAGCTGTGGCGTGCGGACAGCGGCGGTACGAACTGCTCATCACCCCAGCGCAGCAGTGTCTTCAATTGCTTCAGTACTTCGGCGTTGCGCGGCGTCTCCTCCAGCGTCGGTACATAGTCGATCGAGACGGTCATGCGATTACCTCCTGTCTTCGGCAATGCCGTCAGCAGCGGACATCGCCGGTAACAAGTTATACAAGTGATGCGGTTGTTCCTGATGTCGGACCGAATGGCGACCTAGCTCAGCGCGGCTTGCGCGCGTGAATGTACAGACGGTTCGTATACGGATCCAGATGTTCGGCGCACAGACGCTTGAATTCGCGCTCCAGAGCCTCGTATTCGTTGTCGGACATCGCCTCGGTGCGGTAGAAGATCAGGCTCGCCACCGCGAATGCATTGGTGAGCACCAGCGGATTGGGGTCTTCGGATTCGACCTCCTCCACATCGATATGCTCGAATCCTATGGAATCCAGCATGCCCTCCATTTCGGTCTTGGTGGGGTAGAAGGCGGGGAAGGCCCATCCCTCAGGGAATTTGTCGTCAAATCCGAGATTGGCGATGGCCAGCCGCGCATTGGCGTGGAGCCCGCGATACGTGTCATGGCCGCCCTGATGCACAGCCAGCTCACCTCCCGGGCGCAGTGCGCGGAACAGTGCCGTATAGGTGCGCTTCGGGCGACGCGCCCAGTGCAACGCGGAATTCGAGAACACCAGATCATACCGCTCGCGTTTGGAGAGCTGTTCGGCATCCTCCACACGGAAATTGATGCGCCCACGGTAGGTGGATGCACGTGTGCTATCGGATGAGCCATGGGCGGCGTCCAATGCGGTCAGATGCTTGTCGTAATTCTCGTACGCCTTCTTGATCTGCCCTTCGGACAGATCGATGGCGCTGACGATCATATCCCGGTTCTCATCCCACATCTCAATGGTCGTGCGGCCATTGCCGCAGCCCACATCCAGCACGCGTCTGCCGGACAGCCAGGAGAAGTCGGTGTCGTCGATGAGCTTGATGCCCTGCTTGTGCTGGGTCTGCGAGGTCCTGTCATAGCGCTCGCCGTTGTACCGCACATGCGAGCTGGCGTTGTCGTGCCCGCCCATGATGTTCACCGTGCCGAACAGCGGATTGATGGGGACGCCCTTGTCAATGCATTCCTGATACAGGTCCGCGTAGATGGCAAGCAGCTGCCCCACGCGGTCGCGATTGCGCTGGCCCTGCGGGGAATCGTCGAACAAGGTGCTGAGCATCGGCCCCCAGTCGTCTACCGGCTGGATGGTCTGCGACAGCAGCGCGTATGTGGTGGGGAAAGCTTTGTGCATGGCGACCAACAGCAACAGCATCAGGCGGTATTCGGGGACTCCCGAACTGCGTCGCTCCATCTCCACCATGATCTGCAGCGAGTTGAGGATGTTCTTGATGGAACGCGGGTTCTTGTTGGTGGTGAGCAGGAAGATGTTCTCGATCTGCCGACTGAGCGAGGCATATTGCCATTCTTCGGGCAGCAGCCGCATGGCTTTGAGCCGTTCCGTGATCATCGGCATCACATCATATTGGGAGACGGGCACATTGAACGGCAGCTGGATGATCTTGTCGAAGAAATCCTGGGCCACGTTGCGTCCGTTGATGCGTTCACGGCCGTACTTCTGCGTGATGCCAAGCTTGACCACGTCGAAATCCACAGCCAGCACGAATACGCAGTTGCGAATATCGAACAGGTTCTTCATGGTCTCGAGCAATACCACGGCCATGCCGGGGTCCAGCCGGTCCAGATCGTCGACGAAGATGATGAACCCCTTGTCGGTCACGCCGTTGTCGGGCGCGGAGACTTCGGAATCGATGATCTGCTCCAGCGACTTCTTCACGTCGGAAACGCGCCCGGACCGTGCAGGACCGTCCAGTCCCACCGTGTTCCACAGGCGGTCGACGCTTTCGGTCTCCACATTGAGCATGTTGAGCGCCACGGTGGAGATGGTCCGGATCGAACGCTTGATGCCTTCCGCACGCTGGCTGTCCTGGCTGGATTTCGGCTTGTCGAAATGGTCGCTCAACTGTGAGACCAGGCTGATGAAGAGCTTCTTGGCGGCGTCCTCCTGATCGGATTCCAGGAACAGGTTCCATGTTTCCAGCCAGATCGCGTCGAACCGTGACGTATCCGGCAGTCGCCTGTCGCATAACTGTGATTCGATCATGCGCATGAACGAGGTTTTGCCGCTGCCCCATTCGCCTTGGATGGCCACGGTGAGCGGCGTGCTGCTGTTGCGGATGAAATTGCAAAGGGAATCCACGTAGCTGCCCACACCGAACCGATCTTCATCGCTGGATGCGAGAGGAATGTCGCTGGCCAGATACTTCGTGGGTGCTTTACCCCCGTTGCCGGTTGACGCAGGCTGTGCCGCGAGGCGAACGTCGATCTGTGCATGCAAAGGCTCGGGGGATGCGGAAGATGCAGAGGATGGTATGGAGGATACTCGCGTCATTGCCTTGCCCTTCTCTCGGTTGATGCTCTTATCATACGCACGCATCAGCGTGATATGAGCAGGGCACTCGCGCGATGATACGATTTGGGGGTATCCTCGAGAACATGAGCGAAACGAGCAGCGACTGGCAGAGGACCACCATAGATTCCGCCCAGGCGGCGGCCCACCCGGAAACCGCCAAGACGGTGGCGCAGATCAAGGCACTGCGTCAGTCCATCGACAACATTGATTCCGCTGTCATCTCCCTGTTGGCGGAGCGGTTCAAAACCACGTCCCAGGTAGGGGTGCTCAAAGCCAGCGCCGGGTTCGCCCCGGAGGATATGAAGCGTGAGGACTATCAGATCGAGCGCCTGCATCGCATCGCCATCGAGGCCGGTCTCGACCCGGAAATCGCTGAGAAGTACCGCGAATTTGTCGTGACCGAGGCCAAGAAACGTCATCAGCGCATCGCCGAGGCAGGCGGCGATCCGGGCGTATTGGACGTATTCGCCTGAATCGTATGCATCCGCGCCACGCTGCCTCATGCATGCATATCCTCTATATTCCTCATATTCACACGCTGGTGGGGAACCAGCGGTGCAGTGTGAATCCCCATTGCAAGGTGTTCGTCGGTGAGAGGAATCCGCAGACGCGGCAATCGCAACGGATATGATATGAACGCATGCATTGACGTGTATGAACGGGGATAGGATATGAAGCTTGCCGCTGCGTTGGTCAGTTGTGCCCTGTGCGTGACTTCTACAGCCGGTGGTGTTCTGCTGAGCCGTCCGGCTGACGTGGATTACGGGCCGGTACTGGCGCAATCCGCGAGCCGATATGCCGTGTTCGATGAAGACGGCGAACCCACGCGCTGGTATGCGGTCGGCGGGCCTTCCGAGACGACGGGCGCATCGCCGGTGACGCGCATTCCCGCCGACTCAGACACCGCTCCGCAATTGCCGTGGACCATCGACGTCACATATTCGCTTGATGGGCCTAATCTGTCTGCCGCGGAGGTGGCCGGGACGTCCGGCCTTGTGGGCGTGCATATCACTGTGCGCCCATCGCATGCCTCCGACAACAGCGCCAACCGTACCGTCCCGATAATCGCGTTCACCATCCCCAGCCAAGTGTCGGATGATGTCTCCGCTTCGGACGGCGTGTCCGTCAGCACGCAGGGCGGCAATTCGCTGGTCGCGGCAGTGGGGCGCAGCGGCTCGGGACTTGAGCTCAGCTGTTATATGAACGCGAAGCGTTTTGCCATGAGCCCCATTGCGCTCGCTGTCGTGCCGGTCGATGTCTTGGATGGTGGTGCCGTCCAGCAGCCTGCTGACAATACCAATACTGCCGCCGGACAGCTCGCTGCCACGTCCTCGACCTTGGTGGATTCCCTGACCGACGCCGGTTCTGGTGCGCATCAGCAGCTCATCGACCAGCTCAAGGCCTTGCGCGCGAATGAACAACAATTGGCCCAGACGGTCACCGCCGAGCGGGAAGCCGCCCACCAGCGGACGTTCGAGGCATATATGGCCGCGTACGTCGGCTCCTATACCACGCATCTTTCCGGCTCCATCGGCACCTCCACCCAGCTGCCTGCATTGGTGGGCACTGCCGGTGAGCTGTCCGGCGATACGCCGCTGGCCCAAGCGGTGATCGACTTGGCTGATGCCGTCAACAATGTGAGCGCCGCGCATATGCATGCCGGCGCAGTGGATGCGCTCGATGAGGTGATTCGCCACATCCAGCAACAGGGGACGACCGGCTTGGTCGACGATCTGACCAAGGAAGCCGCCGAGGAAGCCACCAAAGGATCGCAGCAGTATTCGGCCGGCCAGAAGCAGCTGTCCGCCGCGATGATTCCCTATTCGATGAAATATACGGATGTATACACGTCCAAGTTGAGTGCACTGACCGGTGGCACGTCGGCGGGAGCTACGGCATATGCGCAACAGGCCATCGCCCAAACCAATGCCAGTGATGAGCTGAAGGATTCGAAGGCCAAGGTGGATGCCGCTATGGATGCGCTCGCCGCCGCCTGCGAGCATACCGGCAAGTCCCAGGCGCTGCGGCAGATACTGTTGCGCTTCTCCGACCAGTTCGCAAGCGGCGATGAAGCTGCTGGTGATTCGGTTGATTCGGATGGTTCAGGTGCCGACACCTTGGCCGGCGAATCGCAGGTGCTGGTTCATGGTCTCGCCGACGTGCAATCCCAGTCGTTCTACGGCCGGACCAAGGCGGCTGAAGCCAAGCGCAAGGCCGAGCGTGCGCGCCAGCAGGCGCAGGCCGCGCAACGGGAGCAATCGCAGGACACGCAGACCTCGCTGGTCGATGACACGATGTCCATGTCCGCCAGCGATGTGATGAGCTATGCCAACGGGTTGACTTCCGCCATTGGCGGAGGTTCCGGCAACGATGCCGGTAGCAGTGCCGATGGCGATGCCGCTGGGACTACCGCTGACACTGCCGCTTCGCAAGGTGCTGGACAATCCGCGCAGAGCGGTACAGATGCCAGCAGGAACGGCTCCGGTGTGAGTTCCGATTCACGAACGGATGCTGACGATGATGCCGCTCCGATCCTCTTCGGATTCGGGCAAGGCGGCACGTTGCTCACCCACGATTACAGCGTGCTCATCGGTGAGACCGTGGTTATCGGCGATGCCGGTCGGCTGATCGCGCAGGCGATTCCTCAATTGGGCTCGGATGTTCCTGCAAGCGCCCTGACCACTGACACTCCCGCATATCTCGTCGTGATGTCCAACCAGCGCTAGTGCCCTGTGTCAGGAATATGTGATGTCTGGGGGTGCGTCATAGGCCCGTGGGTTGTGTCCGTGAGATGTTTAGGGCTGTGTCACAGCTGTCTAGGGCTGTTTAGGTCTACTTAGGTCTTAGCGCACGAAATTCTCGAAAATAAAGGCTATCGCGAGAATTTCGTTCACTGACCGGTTCTCAGCGCACGAAATTCTCGGGGAGTGGGTAAATATCGAGAATTTCATGCGCATACGGCAGGAGGAGCCCCATCGACATGCGATGGAACTCCCCCTTGGGTGGGAAGTCCTGTGAACTTCCCGTAGTCGAGGCGAGCGGCAGCGCTATAGGCAACCGCGAAGGCCGCCTGTTAGGCAGAAGAAAGCTGTTACTTCTTCTGCCTAACAGGCGGCTCTCCGAGTTCGCTGGCGGACACGGAGACTTCGGTTTCGGCGGCATCCTCGGCAGCGGATTCCTCCACGTGCTTGGCGACCAGGTCAAACTTGCCCACCACGCGGCCGGCCTGGGCGATGTCTCCCAGAGCGGCGTGAATGGCGTCCACACCATCCTGTGCGGCGGTCAGTGCCACGGAGAGAATCGGCGTCTTCATGGATACCTTGGCCTCGGACTTGATCTTGCGCAGCTGCTCCACAGCCTTGCCTGCCCAGGTCAGCAGTTCGGGCGATACGCCGGTCGCTGCCTGTACGTAAGGCTCCGGAGTCGGCCATGCGGCGCGGTGCACGGAACCGGATCCGGCATGCATCCAGCTCCACACCTCTTCGGTGGCGTACGGCAGGTATGGGGCGAGCAGGCGGGCGAAGGCGTCCAGACCCAAGCCCAACGCAGTGCGTGCGGACTTCACGGCAGCGGCCGAAGGCTCCTCGCCCTTCTCGTCCGGAGTGCCGTAAGCGCGGTTCTTCACCAGCTCGATGTAGTCGTCGCAGAACTGCCAGAAGTAGCTTTCGATGACTTCCAGCGCCTTGGAATGCTCGTATGCCTCCAGTGATTCGGTGGCCACGCGCACCACATGGGCCAGCTTGGCCATGGCGGCGCGATCCAGCGGCTCGGTCACATCGGCCGGGTTCCAAGCGGCAGTGGCGGCGGAGCCCACGTGATGGTTCTCATCCTCGCGGCCGATGGCCAGCGCGAACTTGGTGGCGTTCAGCAGCTTGATGGCCAGACGGCGGCCGATCTTCATCTGGCCGACATCATAGGTGGCGTCGAGGCCCAGTCGGGCGGCTGCGGCCCAGTAACGCACGGCGTCCGCGCCGAACTTCTCGATCGGCTCGTTCGGCACCACCACGTTGCCCTTGGATTTCGACATCTTCTTGTGGTCAGGGTCGAGAATCCAACCGGACAGTGTGGCGTGCGCCCACGGCAGGCAATGGTTCTCGAGGTGCGCACGATCCACGGTGGAGAACAGCCAGGTGCGGATGATGTCCTGGCCCTGCGGGCGCAGGTCCATCGGGAAGGTAGCCTTGAACAGCGCCTTGGAAGCCTCGTCAGGCTCCTCCCAGTGCGTCACGATCTGCGGGGTTAGCGAGGAGGTGGCCCAGGTGTCCATGATGTCCTTCTCGGCGGTGAAGCCGCCGGGCACATCACGCTGCGAAGCGTCGTACCCTTCCGGCACATCGATGGTCGGGTCGATCGGTAGACGATCCTCGGACGGGGTCAGCGGATGGTCGTAATCCGCGGAACCATCCTCGCGCACCGGGTACCACAGCGGGAACGGCACGCCGAAGAAGCGCTGGCGGGAGATCAGCCAGTCGCCGTTCAGGCCGTGCACCCAGTTGTCGTAGCGCACACGCATGAAGTCCGGGTGGAAGTTGAGCTCCTTGCCGCGTTCGATCAGCTGGGCGTTGAGCTCGGGATCGGTGCCGCCGTTCTTCAGGTACCACTGGCGGGAGGTGACGATCTCGAGCGGTTTGTCGCCCTTCTCGTAGAAGTTCGTCATACGCTTGGTCGGCGTCGGCTCGCCGTCCATGTCGCCGGATTCGCGCAGCTTGTCGACGATTACCTTGCGGGCGGAGAACGTGGTCTTGCCAGCGGTCTCCGCAAAGATCTCGCGGCCGGCCGGGTCGGTGATCCAATCCGGGGTGTCCATCACGATGCGTCCGTTGCGCTGGATGATGGAGCGGGTGGGCAGCTTCAGGTCGCGCCACCACTGCACATCGGTCACATCACCGAACGTACAGCACATGGCGATGCCGGCGCCCTTGTCCATTTCGGCGGCCGGATGCGCCAGGATCGGCACCTTGACCTTGAACAGAGGGGAGTAGACCTCCTGACCGAAGTACTGCTTGTAGCGGTCGTCCTCGGGGTTGGCGATCAGTGAGGTGCAGGCGGCCAGCAGCTCGGGACGGGTGGTCTCGATGTAGATCGGGGTTCCGTCCTCGAATCGGAAGGCGATCTTGTGGTAGAAGCCGGGGTATTCACGGGATTCCAGCTCGGCCTGCGCCACTGCGGTCTGGAAGGTCACGTCCCACAGGCCGGGGGCGTCCTGCTGGTAGGCCTCGCCGCGGGCGAGGTTGCGCAGGAAGGCCTTCTGGGCCACGCGCTGCGGGTGTTCGCCGATGGTGTGGTAGGTCTGCGACCAGTCGATCGACAGGCCCAGCTTGCGCCACAGCGCCTCGAACTGCTGCTCGTCCTGAGCGGTCAGACGTTCGCACAGTTCGATGAAGTTCTTGCGGGAGATCGGCACCTGATCCTTGGCGTCGATCTTCTTGCCAGTGGTGCCCTCGAACGGCGGCTTGAAGTCCGGGTCGTACGGCAGGGTCACGTCCACGCGCACGCCATAGTAGTTCTGC
The DNA here is from genome assembly GCF_006408855.1 of Bifidobacterium sp. UTBIF-68. Lineage (NCBI taxonomy): Bacteria > Bacillati > Actinomycetota > Actinomycetes > Bifidobacteriales > Bifidobacteriaceae > Bifidobacterium > Bifidobacterium sp. UTBIF-68. The sequence goes on from NZ_JFAN01000014.1 coordinate 72,640, forward strand.
ACGCGGCGTTCGGTGGGCAGGCCGTTGTCGTCCCAGCCCATCGGATAAAACACGTCGTAGCCGCGCATGCGCTTGTAGCGTGCGATCACGTCGGTATGCGTGTAGGAGAACACATGCCCCACATGCAGGGAGCCGGAGACGGTGGGCGGCGGGGTGTCGATGGAGTACACGGCCTTGCGGTCACGGGTGTTCTGGAACTTATAGGTGCCGTTCTCATCCCAAACGGCGCGCCACTTGTCCTCAAGACCGTCCACGCCGACCTTGTCGGGCAGCGGGGTGAGGTTGGCGTTGATGATGGAATTGCCTTCAGTCATAAAGCCAAAGTCTATGCGCGTTGTATGACAAGGCTTTTCCGCAGCGACGACCGTGATATGGTGCACGCAATACGACCGTGAACGCCTACTGTTCCTTGGCCACAGCGCCCAACGGCATGCGTGTATCGATCAGTGCGGTGGGGTAGCCGGACAGCTTGCTGCTGGCCACGGTGAAGCATTTGCGCGTATACAGCCAGTCGCTTGCCGCATCCTGGCTGAGCGTTCTGGCATACGCCTTCATCCGGTCGGCGTACTCCTGGTCGTTGGTGGCCGCCCGTGCGGAGGCGTACGCCTGCTCGGCTGCGGCATGATCATAATGGAATATGGAGTTCGGGTCGACGAATTCGCCGGCATCGCCGGTCCCGTCCATGCTCATCAGCGTCAGCTCCCATGATCCATCCTGGATGCGTTTGGCGTAATCCTGGTCGGACACCACCTCAAGGTTCACTGTGGGGCGTGGCACTTGGGCGATTTGCTGGGCGATGGCCTCCGCCATGGAGCGATACTGCTCGGTCACCACGAAATCCACGGTGGTCAGATAGGAACCGAAATAGCTGGTCATCGACTGCACTTGGGACATGTCATGCGGGAACAACCCGGTCAGGTCCTCGTATCCGGGCTCGGTGGGGCTTATCGGCCCGCCCAGAAGCCCGCCGGAATCAGGCTGGGAGGAGGCTATCGCAGCGGCGTCAATGAGATAGCGGAAGGTGGTGCGCACCTTTTCGTCCGACATTATCGAATCGGTGCCGTTGTTGAACGCCAGCAGTACCTTGTCTGTGGTGGTGCCTTCGCTGACCTTGAGGTTCTCCTTGCCGTTCGCCGCAGAGGCTACGGATGCCGTGGCGGGGGCGGCCATGTCGATGCTGCCGTTGGCCAGTGCCTCGTTGAGCTTGGCTTCGTCGGAATACTGGTTGAAGGTGATGGTGCCCACCTTGGCCTTGGTGCCATGGTAGGTGCCGCTGTATGCCAATGTCAGCGATTGAGCGGGGGTGAACTTACTGACGGTGAACGGGCCGGAGCCGATGGCCTGTTTCGCATAATCGGTATCGCCGGCTTCGGAATCATAAACAATGCCAAGTCTTCCGGAGAGCGCCCGCAGCAGTGTGGGATTCGGTGAGGTGAGCGCGATCGTCACGGTGTGCGCGTCGGGATTGGTGATGGAGGCAAGCTCGCCGAGATCGCTCACGTCGGCGTACTGCTTGGTCACCGCCTGCTGCAGCGACCACACTACGTCAGTGCCGTCCAGCGTATGCCCATTGGAGAAGGTGACGCCGTCGGCGATGGTGAAGGTATAGGTCAGCGCATCGTCGGAGACCTTCCAACTGGTGGCAAGCCCCGGCTGCAACTGGTTCTGCTGATCCACCGTGATCAAGGTCTCATACACGTTATCGATGAGGAGCCGCTGTGCTGCGTCGGAACTGTTGGCGCGAATATCCAACGACTGTGGCATGTCCTTGACTCCGACGGTGACCGACGTATCCGGACCTTTGCCGGGCAGCGTCAGCGTCGGTGCGTCGCTCCGGTGGCCGATGACCGACCATCCCGCCCAGACCAAGGCGCTGAGCACGAGGGTCACCACCAGAAACACACCCCAACTGACCAGCTCGTTGTTGTTCCGTGATTGCTTGCTGCGCATGCCCTTCAGTCTAATGATGGCGGGCTACCGGGAAGAGTGGGCTTCCGCTCAGAGGCCGAAACTTGGACAGGACTGCGCAAGTGGGCAATGTTCGCAATCGGGCTTGCGCGCATGGCATGTGGCCCGGCCGAACAGGATGAGCCGATGACTGAGATTCGTCCAATCCTCAGGCGGAAAGCATGCAGTGATCTCCCGTTCGATATGCACGGGATCAGGATGGGACGCTCGCCAGTCCGAACGCCAACGCAATTTGCCTGTGACGCGTATCACATGCGTGTCGACGGGGAAGCCGGGGATACCGAAGGCGTTGCCGAGCACCACATTCGCGGTTTTGCGGCCGACTCCGGGCAGACTGGTAAGTTCCTCCATGGTCTGCGGCACTTCGCCGCCGAATCGTTCGTCCAAGGCGGCGGCCAGTCCGAGAAGATGCTGGGTCTTCGAACGATAGAAGCCCAAGGGGTGAATGATGTCCTCGACCTGCGAGGGATTGGCCACAGCCAGTGCCGCCGCAGTGGGATAGGTGGCGAAGAGTTCCGGCGTGACGGTATTGACGCGCTTGTCCGTGGTTTGGGCGCTGAGCACAGTGGCGATCAGCAATTGCAGTGGGGAGTTGAAATCCAATGCGCATTCCGGAGCGGGAATGATACGGCATAAGATGTCATATTCGGCGTGCATCCGGGCCAGTCGCGCCGATTTGCTTTCGCGCATCGTTCGCCTTCCTATCGTGATGCTGGTTCTTCCACCGATGATGATGGCCGTTTCCCATGCCGCCGTATAGAAGAGCGTTGGTGCTCGCGGTATTGCACGGCGGCCTACGCCTACTCGGTGGCGGAGTCGGAGCTGTGCGTGCTGGAACGTGCGGCCTGTTGGGCCGCCGCGTCGCCCTTGTCGTTCTCCGGCGGGTCGAAGCGATAGCCTACATTGCGCACCGTACCGATGAGGTGCTCGTATTCGCCGCCAAGCTTGGCGCGCAGGCGACGAATGTGCACATCCACCGTGCGGGTGCCGCCGTAATAGTCGTATCCCCATACTTCCTGCAGAAGTTGGGCGCGCGTGAAGACCCGGCCGGGATGCTGCACCAGATACTTGAGCAGCTCGAATTCCTTGTATGCCAGATCGATGGGGCGGCCATGCAAGGATGCTGTATAGCCATTGGTGTCCACAATCAGATCGCCGGAACGAATCTGTCCGTCTTCCACGGTGGTGGTAGGTTCCGACGCATTGCCCATCATGGACGTGGCGGGTGCGTTGCCGCGTTCGGAAACCAGACGGAGACGGCCCTCGACCTCTGCGGGGGATGCGCTGGTGACCACCACGTCGGCAATGCCCCACTGGGAGTTGACCACGGTGAAGCCGCCTTCGGTCAGCACGAGCACGATTGGCGTGGACAGGCCGGATGCATGAATCAGATTGCACAGTGTCTTGGCAGTGGCAAGATCATCTCGTGCGTCTAGAAACAGAATCGTGTTCTCCGGCATTTTCACGAGACTCGCGGCGTCCATGGGCAGCACGCGTACGCGGTGGGAAAGCAGGGCCAGTGACGGTAGAACGGTTGCGGGGGCGTTAGCGAAAGTCATCAACGTCAAATCCGTCACGCTGATCCCCCCCTAGTGAATTGTCGCAATCAGTGAATTGCGCGTATCGGTTGCCGACCGGCGTCGGCATGATGCTGATGACCGGTCATTCGCAGATTTCCCCTTATTGTACGCGCCTGCGTGGGACACCTTGGTGCCATTGGCTCATAAATGGGAACATAACGTTGCGAATGTGGGCATCACACATGCAATGAGCCAGCGTGGCAGCTCAGCCGAGGTAGTGCGTGAGCAGCAGAGTGGCCGCTGCGATGGTCACGCCCATCATCATCACCGGAAGCAGGCCGGTGCCTATCCACGGTGCGCGCATCGTGGGATCCGGATCGGCGTCGCGCACCCACAGTACAGAGGCGATGGCCAGCGCGATGGCCAACACAATCAGTATGATTACCGCGATACCGCCGGCAGTGGCGTCGCGGCTGATGAGCACACCCAGCGTCGGCAGGAAGCACCAACCGGCTACCGCGATGGCGGCCACACCGGAGGTGACGGCGTGGGAGAGTGCGCGAATCAGATGGGAGCGCTCTTTACGGGCCATTTGGCGTCCGAACGAGAAGACCACGAGCACCACCAGCAGGAAGCCCACGGCAAGGGCCCATGAATACCAAGGCAGCGGTTCGCCATGCCTGCTAACCATCTGAGGGGGAATGTCGCTGACCGGGAAAGGCACGAACACGAATATCAGTGAGGCTGCACCGAAGACCATCGTGATGGCCCGGTCGAACACCGAGCCGCGGAATGGCCAGAACAGGATGAATTCGCCGAGCACCATGGCCGCGATGATGAGCGGAATGGTCGGCATCGGTCCGCGCTCGGGAACCACGGTGGCGGCGATGAGCATCGCATATGCTGTGCACTGGGTCAGCAGCATGCTGCCAGCCTTATGCTTCCAGTTCTCCTGAGTGATTTCGGCCATGTGAACCTCTCCGATAAACGATGTGCTGCGACAATCCTACGCCGTTCCTTAGAAGGCGATGATGCCGAGATGCTCCAGCAGCACTTTCACGCCGATGAGAATCAGCACCACGCCGCCGGCGATCTGGGAAGGCTGCTGCCATCGGGAGCCGAACACGCGGCCGATATACAGGCCTGCTGCGGAGAACAGGCCGGTGACCACGCCGATGCAGGTCACGGCAAAGACCACGTTGGATTGCATGAAAGCCAGGCTCACGCCCACGGCGAAGGCGTCGATACTGCATGCCACCGCCAGCGGCAGCATGTGCTTCCAATCGAATTGCGGTGTTTCCCGGGCGTTCTCGTCCGGCTCCTCAAACGCTTCATGAACCATGTTGCCGCCGATGAACGCAAGCAGACCGAAGATGATCCAGTGATCGAATTCAGTGACGTATGAGCTGAATGCGGATGCGGCGAAATAGCCGAGCAGAGGGAACAACGCCTGGAAGCCACCAAACCAGAGCGCTGTTTTGATGGCGTCCCGAGTACGGACTTTGGAAACGGTCAGACCCTTGCCAATGGAGACGGCAAACGCGTTCATCGCCACGGAAACGGAAATCAATAGGGTTTGAATGATGATCGAAATCATGATGATATAGCAGGTTCATCGCCGGTTTTCTCCAAGCGATGGGCCTCGACCAGCGTTCCCACGCGCCGCCTACGCCTAATTGAAAAGACGAGATGTCAGTATACAACAGAAGGCCCCCGAAGGGGCCTTCTGCAATGTGATTCCCTCAGCAGGGGAATCGAAAATGATCACTTCGGAGTGCGCGTTTCACGCGCCTTCGCGGCGTAGCCGCTCACTTCGGCTAGTGACAGTCCACTGGACTGTCACTTTGACGCGTTCGCGAGACGCTCACGCGCCTCAGCGATTTCCTTCTCGGCGACGGTCCTGCAATTATGGACGGCCTGCGGCCGGCTCAGTATTGGCTCAGGCACTGTCGCGCCTGAGCACGTCGCCGCGGAAAGCCCACTGGGCTTTCCTGTCGGAAATCACTTAGACGTGCGCGTTTCACGCGCCTTCGCGGCGTAGCCGCTCACCTCGGCTAGTGACAGTCCACTGGACTGTCACTTAGACGCCTCGGCTAGACGCTCACGCGCCTCAGCGATTTCCTTCTCGGCGACGTCCGCGCCGGTCCAGTAGTCGCCGGGCTTGACTTCCTTGCCGGGCTCGAGGGCCTTGTACTGCTCGAAGAAGTGCTTGATCTCGGCGAGGTGGTACTCGTTGACGTCCTTGACGTCCTTGACGCCGTCGTAACGAACGTCGGCCGGCACGCACAGCACCTTGTCGTCGCCGCCCTCTTCGTCCTCCATGTGGTACAGGCCCACGGCGCGGCACTCAATGACGCAGCCCGGGAACACGGAGTTGGTCACCATCACGAGCGCGTCCAGCGGATCGCCGTCCTCGCCCAGGGTGCCCTCGATGTATCCGTAGTCGTCCGGGTAGCCCATGGCGGTGAACAGCTCACGGTCCAGGAAGACGCGGCCGGTCTCCTGATCGACTTCGTACTTGTTCTTGGATCCGCGCGGAATCTCGACCACGACGTTGAAGGTTTCTGCCATTGTGCTATCTCCTTGTTTGGAAACTATTCGTTACACACACTACTACCGTCCGGGCGCATCATCATCACTGCACGGACAGAATGTGAGCCACATCCACCCACGGTGCGAGCGAGACGTAGTTGTCCCAGCCCCACTGGAATTCCCGGCCGGTCAGCTCATCGCGCACGGCAAGCGGACGGTCGGTGGGCAGGCCCAGCTTATCGAGATCCAGATGAATCATCGACTGATGCGCGTCATGTCCATCGAGGTTCACCACCACGATCAGCGTATCCGCCTGACCGGTGCCTGTCAGCTCCGCCGAAGTATGACGGGCGAACGCCAGCATGTTCGGATCGGAGGACTCGAGCACCGTGAGGTTGTGATAGCTCAGCGCTGCCGGGTGCGAGCGGCGGATCTTGTTGAGCGCCGTGAGCATTTCCGCCACACCGTACTTCTTGGCCTTGGACCAGTCGCGGACCTTGACCTCGTACTTCTCGTTGTCGATCTGCTCCTCGAAGCCCGGGCGCTGCTTGTTCTCCAACAGTTCGAAACCGTTGTAGATGCCCCAGCTCGGCGAGCCCATGGCGGCGAGCACCGCGCGCACGCAATGGCCGGCGATGCCGTTGTCGCGCACGTAGGCGGTAAGGATGTCCGGCGTGGTGGGCCAGAAGGTGTTGTGCTGGTAGTAGCCGTCGTCGCCATTGGTGACGGGCAGATACTCCTCCAGCTCCTCCTTGGTGTTGCGCCACGGGAAGTAGCAGTGGGACTGCGTGAAGCCCACATAGCTCAGGGCGCGCATCATGCCCGGACGGGTGAACGCCTCGGCCAGGAACAGGACCTCCGGGTGGCGCTTGGTCACGGCGGCGATCACATCCTGCCAGAAACGAACTGGCTTGGTGTGCGGATTGTCGACGCGGAAGATGGTCACGCCCGCATCGATCCACAGGTTCAGCACACGTTCGACTTCCTTCTCAATGCCTTCCATGTCGGCGTTGAAGTCAATCGGGTAGATGTCCTGATACTTCTTCGGCGGATTCTCCGCGAAAGCGATGGTGCCGTCCGGCTTGTGACGGAACCAATCCGGATGCTGCTTGACCCACGGATGATCAGGAGAGCATTGCAGCGCGAAATCAAGGGCGATTTCCAGTCCGAGCTCATGGGCGCGGGCGGTCAGGGCCTTGAAATCATCCATCGTGCCAAGCAGCGGGTCCACCGTATCGTGGCCTCCCAGAGCGGAGCCGATGCCGAACGGGGAACCCGGATCGTCAGGGCCGGCCACCAGCGAATTGTTGCGGCCCTTGCGGTTGGTGACGCCAATCGGGAAGATCGGCGGAAGGTAGACGATGTCGAAGCCCTCGGCCTTGGCGCGTTCGAGGCCTGCGATCGAGGTCTTGAGCGTACCTTGCACGATCTTGCCGGTCGCTGGGTCGATGGTGGCGCCTTCGGAGCGCGGGAAGAACTGGTACCAAGCGGCGAAGCTGGACTTCGGACGCTCCACCTTGAAGCGTTGCGGCTGGCTCGGCGAAATACCATCGCGCAGCGGGTTGGTCTCATGCAGGGCGGCGATCTGCGGATTGTCGCCTGCGGCCAAACGTTCCTCGGCGGTCAGCGATTCATCGGCCATGGTCTCGGCGGCTTGTTGCAGCGTCTTGCGGTCGCGCACGGTCAGCTTCGCATCCAGGGTCACCGCCCAGCGAGCCAGCAGCTCGGCGCCGGAGTTCAGCGCGTTGTCCACATCATCCAGCACACGCACCTTGATGCGGGCGTCATGCAGCCAGGACGTGTACGTGTCCTCCCAGCCCTCAACAGTCACAGTCCACTCGCCGAGCTGGCGCTTGACTGCGGCATAGCCCTCATCCCAAGGTTTCAGATCGCTGTGCTCACCGCACTTGAGCGTGACCTCCCAGCGGTCGAGGCCGGGGTTCGTGCACATCATGCGCCTGCGCAGCGTCTCCCTGCCGCGGGCGTTGCGGACGATCGCCGTAGCTCCCACCTTGGTACGTCCTTCGATGAACACCTGTGCGGTCACCTTGAACGGTTCACCGAGCTCCACGCGGGCCGGGAAGATGCCGCGCTCCTCATCGGGAGTGACGTCCATCACGTTGATGCGGCCGAACTGGCCGAGCTCCTTGACCTCGATGGTGGGGGCTGGCGCCTCGCCGACCAGGCCTTTCAGAGCAGCGTTGGCGCGCGCGGTTTCGGCGTCGACGCGCTTATGCGTGGCTTTGGCGGTCTTCGTGGTCTTGGCGGCGGTGGCCTTGGTCGTGGCGGCTTTGGCTGCGGTTTTTGCTGCGGGCTTGGTCGCGGACTTCACGGCATTGGTCGTGGGTTTGACGGCTTTGGGGCGAGAAGTCGCCTTTGACTTCGTCGTCTTGGAGGTCGTGGAGACCTTGACGGTCTGGGCGGCCGGTTCGGCCTTGGAGGGTTGTTCTGTATGGGATGTGCGCGAATTCGCGCGATGTTGTACTACCATACGGCCCATTTTAAGGGGAATCCATCATTTGTCGTGCATTGTGGACAACTTTTGGATGAACGTTCGATAAATGGCTTGAAGTGGATAACTCGAAGCCGAAGTTATCCACAACTCGCCCGAAAACGGCAAGCTCGAACCACATAGGTCGGAAAACGGCCGGTATCCGCCGCGAATCTGCCATGCTCGTGGTCTATCCGTTCGCAACGAAGCGGGCGGATACCAGTCTTGGAAAGGAATGAACATGGCAGCAATAGAAACGCCTAGGGAAACGGAAACGGCGCGGACATGGCATTCGGTCAGGATCCCGGCGCGGCGTAAGGGAGGTACGCACGTTCTGGCTGTGGGCGCGATGCTCGTCGCCCTTGCGATGCTGCTCGGTGTGGCGGTCGGGAGCCCCTCCCTCGCGCATGCGGTCACCACACAGACGATGCAGGTCACACAGACTCAGACCGAGGGGAACAAGCTCGGCTTCTCCTATCCTCAGCATCGCATCAATTACCACTACAATGGCACGGATTATCATCTGGGGATCGTTGCGTTCGGTAGGGATGACACACAGTTCTATTGCATCGAAGCGGGCAACATGACCGATTACATGGAGGGGCCCACGCATCGGGTCGATGACGATCCCGTGGTGCGCAGGTTGGCGTGGCTCATGAAATGGTACCGGTCTGCAACGCGCGAACAGTATGCGGCCATCGCCATTCTCGTGCAGGACAAGCTCGGCAATCAGGAGCAGTGGCGGCCTCATCGGGCGTATCTGGAGCCGCTGCATCCGAATGTGTTCGCCATGGCTGAGGAGATGTGGGCGGAATCGGAAGGCAAGACGCCGGCGAACGCCACCGTGGAGAGCACGTATGCCGAGGGGTTGCGGCGGGGCGAGGTCAAGGTGTCCGTGGTGAATGGTGCAGGACGATTGATTTCAAAGGTCCCGTTCACCATCGCCCTGAACGGTCCCGCCGTGTTCGAGAAGAATGGCGAGGCCGTGCTCACAGGCGATTCCGGTGAGCAGCCGTTGAGCTTCGCGTGGAAAGCCACCGGCAAGGGGGAGGTGTCGGCATCGGTGTCGTATGAGATTCCGCGCATGCAGCATATGGATGCAGTGCAGGACATGCGAGGCTTTGATTCGATGGTTTCCGAACCGGGTGGTGCGGTGACGTTCAAGGTGCAGGATTACTTCACGCCGTCGGTCAGCACCAAGGTATCCGGCAAAGTACTTGACGCCGGGGCGGCCGTATTCGATGAAGTGACCAGTGGTGTGGCCGAGGCGGACCGTCAGTGGGTGGATGATCTGCTGCTCAGGGCACAGGGGTATTACTTCGATGGTCTGACCATCAGGGATCTGGACAATATGATGGCCCCCAAGACGGCGGAGAGCGCCGATGACTATCTGGCGCGCATCCGACAGGCGGGGTATGCGCCGGTGGCCTATGGCAGCGCTTCGTTCACCGGAGCCGGGCAGAGCGAACGCGTGCAGGCCATGACCAAACCGGACGGAGATAAGCCGTATCTGACTGGGAAGTCGGGCGGTTTCGGCACCTGGGTGTGGGTGTTCCGCAAATCCGAGCAAAGCGACAAGGCGCAAGGACATCTCAAAGGCGATTGGAGCAGCGCGTTCCTTGAAGCGGAGGAAAGCAGCTCGAACCGCAGCCGTGTCGAAGTGGAATCTACGGTGACCGAACACACCGCACACGTCGGTTCGCAGCTGAGCGACACCATTACGGTGAAGGGATTCCCGGAGGATCATGGCGAGTTTTCGGGCAACGAAGCATTCGGGTTCGGGGCGGACCGCCCGTATGCACAAGTCAGCGTCTGGTGGGCGGGCGATGAGAACGATCCTTCCAAGGACGAGGAGTACAAGCCGACGGGTGCCGAGACGCCAGACCCAGATGAGCATCATCGCAAGCTGATCACATGGAATATTCCGGCGAGGAACGGTACGTTCAAGATCGGGGCCGGTGCCTTGGACGCCAATGGCGATCCGATGAATATCACGGCGGAACGCCATGGCTGGTATGTGTTCGTCTGGGAATTCGAGGGCGATGACCGCGTCACGCCGGCCGCGAGCCGGTACGACGATGCGTGGGAGCGCACGTGGGTGCCTGCGCCGTGTGAGCCGGAGGAGCCGTGTGAGCCTGAGGAACCTTGTGAACCGGATGAGCCGTGTGAACCTGAGGAACCTTGCGAACCCGGGAAGCCTGAGGAGCCATGTGAACCCGAGGAGCCCGGCCAGCCGGAGGAGCCGACGCCGCCCGAAGAGCCGTTGCCCGGCACCGGCATCGACCTGGTGCCGCCGATGGGCATCGCCGCTGCCTTCCTATCCATAGGGCTTGCCGTCCTGTTCGTTGCCAATCGTCATCGGGTACGGTAACGAGGGGAGGCGGACGTGATTTGGCGTGATTTGGCGTGATTTGGCAAGTGGAGTGCGGTAAACCGCATCCAGTCAGAGAAGCAGTCCGCATCGCCGAGACCGAATAACACGAAAGTCCTGACCTTCGCCGAAATGTGTGGCAGAGGCGGGGCTTTCGTCGTTTTCGGGGGAGCAGTCCATCGCAGGCTATGTCTGATTGGCTGTCAGGTAGGCGGCGAGCGCCTTGCGGATTAGCGCGCTCTTGCCGATATGTTCCTTGGCTGCCTGTGCGTCGTCCAACCGTTGATGCTGCACGGCTTGCAGTAAGCCATTGTTTTGATGTCATGTTGATGTATGATTGATGCTATTGGGAGATTGTGATGGAATTCGAATACGATCCGGCAAAGAGCGCGAAGAACCTTGCCAAGCACGGTATCGACTTCGAGCAGGCCCAGCGCATGTGGGATAACTCGAAGACGGTGACGCTGATCGCTCCGAATCCCGGCAACGATGATGTGCGCTACATCGTGCTCGGCATGATCGACGGCAGGCATTGGACGGCGATCACGACCAAGCGCGGCAAGCGCATCCTCATCATATCTGTGCGCAGGTCACGAAAGAACGAGGAGGCATACTATGACAGCCAAGACTAGGCCCGATGCAAAGTCGGTCACCAGCGACCAGCTCGAGGAGATGTTCGACAGCGGTGAGGACATCCTCGACTACGTCGATCTGGAGCATCCCGTGGTCGAGCACCATCCTCCGCTGGAGAAGCGCATTACGTTGACGATGCCAGTATGGATGGTCAGCGAGCTGGACAACGAGGCCGCCGAACTGGCGATCAGCCGCAACGCGGTCGTCAACACCTGGATTGCCGACCGACTGCGTTCCATGCGCCGGCATGAAACCGTCCATACCTGACAGCTGGAAACGATGAAAGCACCGACCTCCGCCGCATTTTCGCGGCAGGGTCGGGGCTTTTCGTCGTCCTTTAGGCGCTTACGCCATCGTTGGCTGTGTCTTATTGGCAGCTAGATAGGCGGCGAGCGCCTTGCGGATCAGCGCGCTCTTGCCGATGTGTTCCTTGGTGGCCTGTGCGTGCACCTGCTCGTCCATGTCGGCGGTCAGGTACGCCTTGTAGAGCACGTCGGCCTTGGCGCGGGGGTTCTCGGCGAGGGGGCGGCGGGCGAAGATGTCGTCGAGGTCATCCATGGTGATTGCCTTTTGTGGGCGGATGGTCTCGCCGATGATGTCGGGCGTGTGCTCGAAGTATTCGTCCGAGAGCTTGTCCCAATCGGTTTCGGTGGTCATGATGTCCTCCTTGGTTGGTCGTCGAACTGGTGCAGGCGTGGTGTTTCTGAGGTCGACCCGAGGTTTTGTCCCGCTGGGGAGCTGTGACTGGGGTGTTTTGTCGGTCTGGTCGAGGTTTTGCTGCGCTGGGGGGTGCTGGCCGAGTCGTTATCCCGGTCTGGTCGAGGTTTTGCTGCGCTGGCGGGCGGTGATTGGGGCGTTATCTCGGTTGGCCCGAGGTTTTGTCCCGCTGGGGAGTTGTGACTGGGGTGTTTTGTCGGTCTGGTCGAGGTTTTGCTTCGCTGAGGGGTGCTGGCCGAGTCGTTATCTCGGTTGGCCCGAGGTGTTGCTTCGCTGATGGGCGGTGATTGGGGCGTTATCACGGGCGGTCCGAGGTTTTGCTTCGCTGAGGAGTTGTGACTGGGGTGTCTCGTCGGTCGGTCCGAGATTTTGCTTCGCTGAGCTGGCTGAGGGGGCGGTGTTTCTGAGGCCGACCCGAGGTTTTGCCTCGCTGATTCAAAAAGAACAACGCTCCAAAGCGCCACAAGAGTTCTGATGCTCCCAAAAAAGTCCTTATAGCAGTTCTTATAGCCCGGAAACGGCGGGGCGCTAATCTTGTCGGAAAACAAAAAGGCCGAGAACCTTCCGATTCTCGGCCTTCCTTGGTAGCGGGGCATGGATTTGAACCATGGACCTCTGGGTTATGATCCCGACCGGCCCGAGAATCAGGCGGCCAGAATCATAGCCGGGGCCATCCATGCCACGCTACCTAGGCGGAAGTCGTCAACGTTGACGACCGGCAAACCTCCATTCTTGTTTGTGGTCAACCAAGACCATTCGGTGCGATGCTCGCCGCCCTCATCGTCTCCGTCATCCTTGGACGCATTGATTATCTTTACTGCCTTCGTTGGAGACAGATCGGGGTCAGATAGGTCATTGACGGACACGCTGAGGAATTCAGCGGTGCGGTACATGTCGTTGAAGCTCCATGAGCTTTCGTTTTTCATCATCCTAGAAATAGCCTGTGGGACTCTTCCTAGGTGCTTGGCTAAGTCCTTGCGGTACTTGCCTTCGAGATGCATGAGCATATCGATGTTGCGCAGTGCGATCGACTGAGGGTCGGTTGCCTGTTCTCGCGCCATCGGAGCTGTGAGTGTTGCGGTCATACAGGAAATGTTAAACGAATATGCTTAATTACGCAAGTTTGCTTAGATTGAGATGCTTTTTTACTTCGCGTGTCCGTAGAGATGTTCACTTAAGTGCGACACGCCAATTAAACGAAATCGCTTAGCGATGCTATATTGACAGCCATGACCGCTAATGAAAAACGTTTAGTTGCGCACGAGACTGCGAAGCGTCTCAATGACTTAGAAGGCGCTCGCCATCTGACCCAGCGCGAAGTCGCTGCTGCCATCGGCATGGCAGAACAGACCTACAGCAACAAAAAGAATGGCCTTCGTCCCTTCTCTGCGAAGGATTACAAGGCGCTCGCTGACTTTTTCAACACCAGTGTTGATTACCTTATGGGTCGCACTCTTGACCCGTGGCCCACGGACATCCACCCGGAAGGGGTGACGGCATGAGCGGCAGGATCGTTCGTTGCATGCTCGGTGTGTGCGCTGTGGTGCTGCTCGTGTGCGGCGTGGTTTTGATCGTGCTTGGCGTCGCTCATGGCGACGGGCGCATGGGCTTTCAGGGCGTGCTCTCCCTTTTGTTCTCGCTGAGCAGCGCGCTGCAAATGTACATCGGAGGTAACAAAGGACATGCCGCAAATGATTTCCCGTGGCCCGAGGTCAGCGTTGAATTCGATCCCGTAATGTACCGAGACCCTGTTTCGGGAGCTCGCTTTCTGGTAGCGACGATTTCCACCACGGTTCATCTATCGGACGCCAATGCCCGAGACGTATTGACTTCTTCATACCGGGAATCTTTTCGCATAGACGGGCTGCCGGAGCGTACCAGTGCCATTGCCAATGCTCTGAATCAACAAGGGGGTGGTGACCGTGGTCGCGAAGATTGATCGTGATTCGTTGCTGTCCTCTCTTGAGGGGCTTCAACGGAATCTTCTGGATGCCGGGATGCTGCGCATGAAGGCGTCCCTGTATTCGGAACCGGCCGTGCGTGAGGCGTTGGGAGACTCCGAATACAGGCGGTTGACGGCGAAGCTGGACGAGCGTGCGCTGCTGTCTCAGCTTGACGCGGTGGCCTTGTTTCTTCTACAGATCCTTGATCTTGCCCCTGTCGGTGAAGGTGAGGGCGATCTGTTGGGCTCCGTAGCCGATGTAATGAACGGCTTTGGCAAGTTCCCTCATCTCTTCGGTCTGTGCATGATCCTTGAGCCGGGCGGCGATGCTTGTTCCGAATCGGATGTTGCCGAGCGCTTCATCCAATGCCTCTCGTTGCGTCTGCATTGAAAAACTTCCTTTCCCCGTTCTTCCGAGCGGATTGTTTTGTTGGCACTTGCAAGCCTATCGGCGGCGGGGGAAGGGCCTACACGTTTGTTACCCCGAGGGAGGGTGTGATGTTCAAGCGTTATCCGTACACGATCGGCCTGCTGGCCGCCGTCTCGTTCTTTGTCTGCATTGGCTGGCTGCTCACGCATGACGCCTGCATGCACCCGCTCGGCAATGGGTTGGCCGCGCTCTGGGCGTTCATGGTCGTGCCGACCGTGTTCCTCGCCATCTTCGAGGAAGCGGGGGAGTGATGGTCTGGCAGCAGTGGACGGTACTCGCGGTGTACGTGCTGGCCGAGCTTATTGACATCGCGTCCATCGATCCGGCTCAGGGCCGGAAGCCGGCCGACACGTTGGCTCGCACGTTCTGGCGCGCCGGCATGGTCGCGCTCGTGCTGACCATATGAGACTTGCCCGCCGAGGCATTGCGGCCTTCATTCCGATACTCGGCGGGCGGCGACAAGGACAGTCGTTAACACCAACCTCTCTCACACCATGCGTCGCCGTCCTCCCTTTTTAACGGCGGCGTATGGCAAGGGCGGGCAGGTTTGCCCCCGGCCGAGATCGGCGTGCGCATGCACCGGCAAAGGCTGGGAACCGGTTCGATTCCGGTGCCGTCCACTGCGATCGCGTCAACGCCGCCCCTTCGCACGCCACTGACAGGACGCGCGCGGCGAGCGGGGAAACGATGGATGGAACAGGCCCAAACTCCTGCGGGCCGTTGACCCGTCCAGCGCGATCGCGACCCGTATGCAACGACGACGGAAAGGAAAAGCTCATGGTGCATCAGCCGCCCCCGGACGGATACGACCACAGACAGGAAGGTGTGAGCCTGTTCGAATGGCCGCTGACCGACGACGCCAAGCACATGGGGGCCGGCGAGCTGCTGGATTCGCTCATCGACGCGATCCGCACGCTCAACACCGACCCGCAGTGGGATCGCACCCTGATCTTCCCGCGCTTCGGCGACGTGGTCGTTGACCGCGACCGGAGAACGATCACCGCCCTATGCATGTGGAAGATCAAACCCGACTACCAGCAGATGAAAGGAACCAAGCAATGAGCAACGACAACACCGAGAGGACGCTTGAGGAGCGTGTGGCAAGGGAGCTGGCCGGCAGGCTGCCCGGCTACACCGAGGACAGCGCGGACGACATCGACAGCGTGAAGGACTCGCTCGAAGACGCGCTCAAAGTGGCCGACGCGCGCCTGTGCAGGCCGCTCAAGGCGAGCGTGTTCGTCGCGCCTAATCCTGACGAGGTGTCCAAGTTCCTCGAAGAGACCTTCAAGAACGGGGAGCCGATGGGCTGCACCGTTGACGAGGACGACGTTGACGAGCCTGACGGTGAGGAAGACGAAGACGAGGAGGGCGTCGGGATCGAGGACAGCCTGAGGCACATGCGTGACATGGCCGGCATGGCGTTCATCGCATTGCACCATCTCGCCTGCGACCTGCACTTTGATCGCGAGACCGGGTATCTGACGCGCAAGGCGCTCAAGACCGCGAGGCTCGCCCACGACCTGTATGCCACGCTCGACCGCCGGCTCGCGGACTGGGAGGACTAGATGGCCGGCGAAACCATCATCACGATCATCGGCAACCTGACCGCAGACCCCGAACTGCGCACGCTCAACAACGGCAACCCGGTCGCCTCGTTCACGATCGCATCGACACCGCGCTCGTACAACCGCCAGACCCAGCAGTACGAGGACGGGGCGGCCCTGTTCATGCGCTGCTCCGCATGGAACGACTTGGCGCGCCACGTCGCCCAGTCCTGCGCGAAGGGCATGCGCGTCATCGCACAGGGCCGACTGTCGCAGCGTTCGTATCAGGCGCAGGACGGCACGAACCGCACCGTGGTCGAACTGACCGTGGACGCCATCGGCCCCGACCTGCGCTATGCGACCGCGCAGGTCACGAAACAGGCCGGCAGCCACGGCGGCCATCCGGGCGGCACCACTTATGGCAACCCCAACGGCAACCCGCCCAACAATGTCCGGCCGCCTGCCTCGGACCAGTGGGGCGGCGGCGCGGGCTACACGTCGGACGGCTTCACGTCCGATGCGGGCGACCCCGAATTCTAGGAAAGGAACCTCTCATGGCGAAGAAGAAGGACGCGGGCATACAGGAATCGCTGATACCCGACGAGATCACCCCATTGCAGCTGCTGCCCATGTCGGCGGCGGCCGGCGCGATCAAGAGGGCGGCATCGGCGTTCCGAGTGAAGGCCGCGAAGCTCTTGGAATGCGCGGACAAAGAGGAATACGTCGCCAAATACAAGGGCATCAGCCCCTACGTCGAAGCATTGTTCGACGCGGACGCGGCCGCGCAGCACATCATCGACGAGGCCACGCTGATGGACGATCTGATGACCTATCCGACCGACACGCGCCGGCGCATCATGCTCGACGATCTCAAACGATCGTCCGACCCGTTCAACGGACTGCCCACCACCGACGACGACGCGGACGGCACCGACGGCGGGGAGGTCGTCGATCCGACCACCGGCGAAATCCACTGACTCCATCCCTGAGAGAGGTTCTTATGACTTGGTTCATGGTTGACGACGGCGTGTACGACGCGCCGCAGACCGAAGACGTACCGCTGGCCGCTATGGGCCTGTGGGTCAAGGCAGGCTCGTATGTCGGCCGGCAGATGCGTGACAAGGAGTATGACGGCACATTCGACATGCGTCGGCTGCGCAAGCTCGGCGGCACTCCGAAGCTCGTCGCCCAATGCGTCGCGGCCGGCCTGTTCACGCAGACGGAGGAAGGCACGTACATGATCACCGAGGGACCGAACCTGTGCAAGTTCGCCGGCGGTGCCGACCTGAGCAGCAAACGCAGCGAGGCCGGACGCAAGGGCGGCAAGGCCAGTGGTCGCACACGTCGAAGCAAAAGCGAGGCAGCGGCTTCGTTGGCGGCGGAAGCGAGCGGCGAAGCATTTGCTTCAAGCAACAACGAAGCAAATGCTTCAGGGTTGCTTGAAGCAAAGGGAACCATACCTAACCTATCCGATCCATTAACCTCCCCTAACCCCTCCGGGCCGAAGTCGAAGCAAGCCGGACCGGCGCTCGTGTCCTTGGCCGAGGTCGAAGCCAAGGCGTTGGCCGACCCGTTCCGCACGGCGTGGAACGCCTACCCGAAACACACCGGCAGCCAACGCGAGGCCGAACAGGCGTTCCACGACGCCCTGACGGGCCGTGACGGCCTGCCGGCCGTCAGCGCGGCCAACCTGATCGGCGCGGCGATCGCCTACGCCAAGACCGTGGACCAGCCCCAGTACGCGCCCAACATGAGCCGATGGCTCCGCAACGGCGCATACCGGGAATGGCTGCCCAAACCGCCGAAACCCCGATACACATGGGGCAAATGCGACGAGCAATGGCTGGAAGACCACATCCTCAGCCGAGTACCGTCAGGCAGCTTCGAAGGCAGCATCGCAAGCAGCTTCTGGGCCAACGTCAAAGCCGGCAGCGACCCCGAACAAGCCGCCACCCACGTCGTCAACGAACTCAACCGGAAAGGAACCCCATGAACGGCCCAAACACGGAAATCCGCCGCACCGTCCTGCGACGCGACGGCTGGAAATGCGCCATCTGCAACCGTGAAATCGACTCGCACTGGAGCGGCTACAGCATCCACCACCGGCTCATGCGCAGCCACGGCCACGGCCACGACAACCTGCACGAACCCGAAAACCTCCTGCCCCTCTGCGGCAGCGGCACCACCGGCTGCCACGGCTGGGTACACGCCCACCCGGCACGCGCCTACCAACTCGGCTACCTCGTCCACATGGGCAAGAACCCCGCAACCCAACCCGTCTACTACCAGCGCCACGGCTGGCAACGACTCACCCAACAAGGCGAACTCCTGCCGGCCGATCCGCCGGAAGGACAGGACGGCTACATCCCCGACATCAGGAAAGGAAACCACGAATGAACACCGAAACCCACCGGATCACCGTCGGCGGCCAAAACATCCCACTCGACCCGCCACGGCCGCCACGCAAGCCGCACATGCTCCTGTGGATCGATACCGAAACCACCGGCATCAGCCGCACCTCGGCGAAGCTCTTGGAGATCGGCATGATCGTCACCAGCATGGACGGCGCGGAAGAAGGCGACCGGTTCGTCGTCCCGGTACGCCCCGACACGCTCAGCCTCTACGACCTGAACCCCAAGGTGCTGCGCATGCACTTGGACAACCACCTGCTCGATGTGGTCATGGACGCCGACCCCAACGAGATCGGCTACCCGAACGTGGCCCGCAACCTCTACGAATGGGTGCAGGACGAAGCCGCCCAATACACGCTCCACCCGGCCGGCACCAACGTGGACTACGACATCGACCTGCTCGAACACCAGTTCGAACCATACCTGCACGCCGGGTGGCTCAGGGAACTCACCAACCACAGGAAACTCGACCTGAGCACCTACCGGCTCGCCGAAACCGCCCTCGACAACAACCCATACCAAGGACACGCAGGCACACATCGCGTCACCGACTGCATCAGCCGCGACCGCAACGACTACGCCCTCTACCTCGACATCCAACGCGCCGGACACCAAGGAGCCACCGCATGAGCAACACCACCATGTGGGCCAACGACCCCATCAACAACCCAAACACTACCTGCGAGCGCATCCGGGCATGGAATGCATCGACCTGACCGCCGACACGAGTTTCTGCATGGGCAACGCGATCAAGTACATGTGGCGCTACCGGTCGAAGGGGCGGCCGTTGGAGGACTTGGAGAAAGCCCGCTGGTATCTGTGCCGGCTCATCGACCGGGGTGAGAGGATCGCGTGGACGCGCCAACAGTGCGACATCCTCTCGGCGCTCGTCGCCGGCACCGTCGGCGTCGAAGCCCGTATATGGGCAAAACTCAAGCAAGGCTTCCCCGATTCCGCCCTCATTTTCCTCGACGAACTCATCAAACGCGAAAAGGACAAGCAATGAGCAGCATCATCACCAACGAGATCATGGAACGCTACCCCTATCCCGACAACGGCGAGCGCCCCACCGGCATCACCCGCCTTGGTCAGTGCCTCGCGTCGCGCAAGGCATACAAGGCCGGCGTCACGCGCACGCCCACCGACCGGGAGATCGATGCTGCGGCGCTCGCCGTCTACACCGGGACCACGGGCATGAGCTTGGAGGAGGTCGAACCGTTGTGGCCCGGCATGAACCCGGACGCGAAAACCCAGTACCGACGGCTCGCACGGTTGGCGTTGGACGCGGCCAGAGAGGAGGCCATGCGATGAAACGGATCACGGACATCGGTGTCTGCCTGCTCATTTACGGCTTGTACGCGCTCGCCTGCCTGCTACCCGACGGCACAAGGAAAGGGTGAGGGCGTCATGACGCGCATCAGGATCATGTGCGACCAATCCGACGGCACCACCGTCACCCTCGGCAGCATCAGCGACGACGAGGGTGAAGAGATTTATTCAGCCAACCGCAGCCTCATACAGGACGCCTACCGGGACACCGTCACCCTCGCCCTGCTGCGATGGATCGGCCACCTCGAACAATGCGCACAAATCAGCAAACAGACCCACGGAGACGAGCAATGAGCATCGACCTGACACAACAAGCATTGAACGCGCTCGCCGACGCAGGCCTCGGCAACGACACCCCCGCCGAAGCGTTCGTCATCGGCTACCAGCACGGCCATGACGACGCGCTCGCGCTCGCCATCCAAGTCGAACAGCGGATCAACGGCGAGCGCGTCACGCCTGATGAGGCGGAACGGTTCGCCATGCGACTGCGCGGACAGGTCGGCGACTGCCCCATCGAATACGAGAGCGGCAAGGCGATGGCCGACGCGGTATTCGACTGGTGGGTGCGGCTCGGATGGCACGCATTGACCATCGTCTACGGGACGGAGGAAACGGCATGAGCGAACAACAACGGGAACAAGTGCGCCGCCTCATCGCCGAGCAGGTCGGCATCACCAGCCCGTTCATCCTCGTCTACGACACCAGCGGACTCGACGAGACGATGGCCGGCGGCGCGCACTTGGACTACCTGACCGACCCGCATTCCAGCACGTTCACCATCATCGGCATGCTCTCATGCCTGCTCGCATGGCTCACGAAAGGACACCAATCATGAGCAAACGAATACGGCTCACCCCCGCCATGCGCAGCCTGCTGCTCGACATGTACGACACCGGCAGCGCCTACCCGATCGACCGCAACCACCAGCGCACCTTCGACGCCTTGGAGGCGTTGGACTGCATCGAACACGCCTCATGGGGACGCTGGCAGATCACCCCACTCGGCGAGACGGTCGCCAAAAAACTCACCGAAAGGAACCAATGATGCAAGTCAGCTTCACCGCACACACGCCGGCCCACAGCCCCCTGTCCATCCAACAACGCTTGGAGGCCGCCGGCTTCACCAACGTCCACGTCATCGCCATAGCCGACAGCACGCAACCCTTCACCCGCACCAACACCGAAACCATCCAAGCCTACGAGGAAGGCAAACAACTCATGCAAACACGCTACGGCCGCTTCGACGCCATGAAACAAGCACAACACATCAACCCCTACCGAGACGGCCAGAAATGAACTGGCGACACCAAGCCACCTGCCGACACTACGACCCCGAACTCTGGTTCAGCACCGACCCCAACGAACGCGCAACGGCGCTCGCCGTCTGCGGGCAATGCCCGGTCATCGACGAGTGCCGCAGGTTCGCGGACGAGCACGACCGGATCAACGGCTACCCGTTGCAGGGCATATGGGGCGGCAGGCAATACGGCGTCAAGGGAAGACCAAGAAAAGGATAGTTCATGAATCACATCGACACCGACGTGACGGCCCACCAGATCGGCCCGCTCGTCATCATGCGAGGCACCGCCACGCCCTCCTACCGGGTGGCGCACCCCGAATGCTTCGGCCGGTTCACCGTCATCGCCCTCTCACACGCGAAGGCGATCCGCAAATGCATGCGCCGCGTCGCCCTCATGTGCGCCGCCAACGCGGCACGCGAACAGGCGGACAGGGAGGCGAGCGCATGCGAGTGACGGAGCGGATACGCGGCATGATCGTCGAATGGCACGACAAGGGCGTCAGCCCCGAGGAGACCGCGCACGCATTGCGCATCCCCGTGGACGAGGTCAAGGCCATCGTCCTGCAAGCCCGGCCAGCGCCCGTCCAGCCGAAACGTCCCGAATTCTTGGAGCCGCGCCTTCCCGCGCTGGAAGACGAGGCCCATTTCTGCGACAATGAGCAAGGCAAATAACAGAATCGGCATAATCAAGCCGTTCCCGGCATATTCGACGTGTCGGGAACGGTTGCGGGGCAAATAAAAATCAAGCCCCCACCCTTCAGGCAGAGGCTCGCATCGCAAGGACAAGTCTACCAAGGAAGGGCGGGCAACGATGGAACGCCAAGCATGCACGGCATGCGGCAAACCGGCCGGCAGCGGCCTGCGCCTGTGCGAGGAATGCGGCAAGGACTGGGCGCGACGCCTCGCATGGCTCCTGAAGGCCGGCATGCCCGCCCTGCAACGCATCGCCTACAGGCAGGCCAACGTCAGCGAGCGCAGCCCTAGGCATGGCAATCGCGCGGTAGCCGCGTCGCCGGTGGACGAGCGGGCGCAGGCGTTGTTCGGCAGCGTGGAGGTGCATGTGCAGGTGTTGGCCGGCCTGTTGGGGGCCAAGCCGTTGGGCTGTGACCGATGGGGGCGTGCGCGCACGCTTCGCCAGTGGTCTGATCTGATCCGCCTGCTGCTGCACCATATGGGCGGGCTGTGCGCGTTGGAGGAGGCCGGCGACCTGTACGCGGACACCATACGCCTGTCGGAGCGTGTGAACGCGGCCACCACGCGCCGCCGCGAGCGTCGTCTGATCGGCGTGTGCCCCGACTGCCTCGGCGACGTGGGGGAGGACGGCGAGCCGGTGCGCACGCCCATCTACGCCCCGTTCGACGCCAAGTATGCGATATGCCCCGTATGCGGCGCGTGGCTCGACCTCAAACGCATCAGGCTCGAATACCTGCGGTCGGCCGGCCTGTTGTGCATCACCCGCACGCAGGCCGACGCCGCAAGATGGATACGCGAGAACACGGGCGTGAACGTGACCGGAAAGGACTTGGCGAACTGGAGGAGCCGGGGCAAGATGCCTTCCACGCGGCGCATCGACGGCCGGTACTGGGAATGGAACATCCTCGAATTGCTCGCCTGTGCGCAGGAGCGGGCCGAACGCGGGCGCGACGACGTTTGAGGTCTGAGACAGTTTCGTGATACGCTGTCGCGTGTAATCGGAGTATCAAGAAAGCCCTGCCCATCCGGCGGGGCTTTTCTCGTATCCGAGGGATGGTTGGCAGAGCAGTCGAATGCACCCGCTTGCTAGGCGGGCGACCGGCAACGGTTCGCGGGCGCGAATCCCGCACCATCCGCGTTTTCCGCCCCGTTGGCCCAACAGGCAGAGGCGGCCGCCCCAACAGCGGCCATGGTCGCGGTTCGAATCCGCGACGGGGCACCAGCCGCCACCGGCAAACGTGCACGGCCGGCAGACAGCGGCACCCGAATAAACCACCACCAGCGGCGAGCGCCGGCGGGCTTTTCCTCCTTTCCCCGCCGGCCGCCTCGCCGTTGACGTTGAAGGAGGCTACACCGTTGGCTCGCATCCGTGCTCTGAAGCATTTCCCGAAGACATGGGGACGGTTGAGACGGCTCGACCCGTCCAACCCGGCCCATCTGCTCCTCTTGGATGAACTGGTCCATTACTTGGCGGGGGACTGGCGCGGCATGATCCCCGCCGCCGTGCCACCCGAACGGTGCCGCATCGACGCCATGCACCTGTATGCGCCCACCTGCATACCGGCCCATAGGGGAGGGCCCGCCATGCGCGACTGTATGCCTATACTCAAATACCACGCCATCCCCATACCTGCCGAGCTCAGACCCCTCATATGGGGGCTGCCGTGACGAACGTTCGACGCACCAACGGGGCGGCACGCGCACGCATCCGCAAACGCCTGCTGTCACGCTGCAACGGCCGCCCCATCTGCGCGCTGTGCGGCCAGCCCATAGACACCAGCCTCAGGACACCGCACCCCGGCAGCATGGAGATCGACGAGAAACTGCCCGTCTCCAAGGGCGGCGACCCGTTCGACCTCGACAACTGCCAGCTCACGCACCGCCGATGCAACCAACGCAAAGGCAACCACCAGTACACCGCACTCAACGCCGACGCCACGGCCTCACCCGCCCGGCGACTCACGCCGCAGCCGATCCCGCTGTCGCGCCAATGGTAGGGCGGTATACCCTCCCCCATACGCCTAGCCCCTCCACGGTCATAGGGCTTGGAATACCCCCGGCACCGGTTTTTCCACGGACCCTCCCCGCAGGCCGGAACGTACACGGGTGCGGAAACGGCATATACGGCCGCTCCGGCGTCGTTCCAACGTTTCCGGGGCTTTTCCGCCATCTCCGGCCGTGGTCGGCCGTCTGCGCGCATCGGTCCCGCAAGACCGGCCTCCCGCGCTCCCAAACATGACGACAATGCTTAAAAACGTTGAAATAACAGTTGTCAAGCGTTACAAAACATGGTATGGTATTGGGTATGGGAAGACGGTGCGAGATAGACGGCACATACATCGCCGACGACAACGGGCACGGCGGCAGCGCCCAGCGCGTATGCTCCACCCGCTGCCGCGTCGAGGCATGCCGGCGGCGCAAGGCCATCCCCGACGAGATGAAAGCGCTGCGCCGGTGGACGAGGGCCGACGGCAAACGGCCCATCCGCCCCGACGGTTCGCCGGCGTCCAGCACCAATCCGGCCACATGGTCGGCGTTCGACGAGGTCGCCAACACCGGGGAGGGCGACGGATACGGGATCATGCTCGGCGACGGGCTCGCCTGCTACGACCTCGACCACATCCTCGACGGGCACGGCCGCGTCAAACCCCGGCACCCCGGCCGCCTCATCCTCGAACGCTTGGAGCGCGAGGGCTGCATGTTCGCCGAGATCAGCGCCAGCGGCGAGGGCCTGCACCTGTTCGTCCGCTCCGACGCGCCGAGCTGGAAGCACGACGGCGTCGAATTCTACAGCCACGGCCGATTCATCCGCATGACCGGCATCAGGTGGAACCCGAAAAGGAGGCGCAATGCTCATCGGTGACATCATCCCCTACGAGCGCAACGCCCGCCACAACGACAAGGCCATACCCAAGGTCGCCGAAAGCATCGCCAAGTTCGGCCTGCGCGGCAGCATCGTCCTCGAATCGAGAGACAACCCCGTCATCGTATGCGGACACACGCGCGTCGCCGCCATGAAAAGCCTCGGCTGGACGGAAGTGCCCGACAGCCACGTCGAATACTGCGACGGGCTCACCCAAGACGAGATCGACGCCTTCCGCCTCATCGACAACAAGACCGGCGAGATCGCCACATGGAACGTCGCCCTGCTGAAAAGCGAAGCCAGACGCCTCAACGGCAAACTCGACTTCGCCCGCTACGGCTTCGACTTCAAAAGCAAGGTCAAGCCCTACGGGGCCGAACGCCAACGCACCGACGACTACTACAACCTGCGCCTGTGCGACATCGACCAATGCGGCCCCGACGGCATGCCCATGCTCGCCCCCAGCGACATCCAACCCGCCCGGCTCGTCGGCTTCAACTACGCCAAAAGCTGGAAGGGCGACAGGACCGGCGTCGGCATCCACTTCTTCCTCGACGACTACCAGTTCGAACGCCTCTGGAACAGGCCGGAGGACTACACGGGACTGCTCAAGGGCTTCGACATGGCATGCACGCCCGACTGGAGCCTCTACCTCGACATGCCCCGCCCCATGCAGCAGTGGAACGTCTACCGCTCACGCGCCATCGGCGACTGGTGGCAGCGTCAGGGCCTGACCGTCGTACCGACCCTGTCATGGAGCGACGCGGCCAGCTACGAATACTGCTTCAACGGACTGCCCACCGGCTCCACCGTCGCCGTGAGCACCATCGGCGTCAAGGGCGACGAGGAACGCGAACGCATCTGGCACGCCGGCATGGACAAGGCCATCGACCGCGTCAGACCGAAGCGCGTGCTGCTCTACGGCGGCACCCTCGGCCACGACATGCGCGGCATCGAGACCATCGAATACGCCAACGACGTCACCGACCGCATGGCCGGAGACAAACCGCCGTAACCACGCGCGGAACACGCTTGAAAACTGAAAAGAGGTACCCGCGATGGGCGGACGAGGCGCAACCAGCAGCCACGGCAAGACCAAGACAAAGGAAAAGCCGCGACAGAAAGGCCACCTCACCGGCGACCAAATCCCCAAAACGCCCGAGGAAACCGCCAAGTACATCGGCTCGACCGTTCAGGAAGCCAAGGACATGTACAACGCCGTCAAGACGTTCACCAGCAACAGCGGCTACGGACTGATGCGCGACGCCCAAATGGGCAAGAACCAGAGCGCCACCGGCAAGAAACTGGCGGAACAGGCCGAAAAGTACATCGACCACGCACCCAAATGGGGCGGCGGCGTCACCTACCGAGGCGTGCCCATGAGCAAGAAGCAGCTCGCCGCGATCAAGGCCGGCAAACCCGTAGACCCCGGCCTGAGCGCATTGGCGTCATGGAGCACGCAGGAAGGCACGGCACGCGGCTTCGCCTCCAAAGGCGGTTCCGCACACGTCGTGTTCGTCAGCCAGACCCAGAACAAGGGCACCTCCATCAAGCACATCAGCCATTACGCACACGAAAACGAAGTGCTGGTATC
Source organism: Bifidobacterium sp. UTBIF-68 (assembly GCF_006408855.1). Taxonomy (NCBI): domain Bacteria; kingdom Bacillati; phylum Actinomycetota; class Actinomycetes; order Bifidobacteriales; family Bifidobacteriaceae; genus Bifidobacterium; species Bifidobacterium sp. UTBIF-68. Next base: position 98,977 of record NZ_JFAN01000014.1, read on the forward strand.
CAAGAACGCGAAATACACCGTCACCAGCATCTCCACCAAACCCGGCAGCCCATACACCTACGTCTACGTAAAGGAGAACTAGACATGACCACCAAGAAAACCACCAAGAAGACCACCCCCGACGAATGGTGGAAGCAGCCCACGCAGCTCAAGCGCACCGCCGAAAGCTACCGCCAGCGCCGCGAATCCGACGCGCCCGCCGACGCGAGCTTCGTGCCGAAGAAGAAGGCCGGCAAATGACCGCCGACCTCAAGGACGCCATCATCGGCCAAGCCGTCGGCGACGCGCTCGGCGTACCCTACGAATTCCGCGCGCGCGGCACCTTCCACGCCACGACCATGACCGGCCACGGCACCCACGACCAGCCCGCCGGCACATGGAGCGACGACACCAGCATGGCCCTCGCCATCTGCGACAGCATCCGCCGCAACGACGGCCGCATCGACCCGGAAGACATACGCGAACGGTTCAACGACTGGTACAGATACGGCGATTACACCATCGACGGACTCTTCGACATCGGCAACACCACCATCAAGGCACTCAGAACCGGCCACGGCATGACCGGCGACCGCGACAACGGAAACGGCTCGCTCATGCGCACCATCCCACTCGCCTTCACCACCGCCACCCACGACGAGGTGGAAGCCGTCAGCGCCATCACCCACGCCCACCCCACCAGCACCACCGCATGCGACCGGCTCGTGGACTACACGCGAAGACTCCTCAAGGGACGGACACCACTCGAAGCGATCGACGCAGCCGGCTATACGCCGGCGCTCGCCGACGAACCCGAGCATGCGATCCGTTCCGGCGGGTACGTGCTCGACACGCTCAAGGCCGCCGTCTGGTGCCTCGTCACCACCGACGATTACGCCACATGCGTGCTCAAGGCCGTCAACCTCGGCGACGACACCGACACCACCGCAGCAGTCGCCGGCGGACTCGCCGGCGTCGCCTACGGCGTCAGGGGCATCCCGGACGAATGGCTCGCCAAGCTGCGCGGCACGGACGTCATCGACGCCTGCCTGTTCGCATAACGCGGCCATCCGCCGACTCCCACCGAAAGCCACCCTGCGGGGTGGCTTTTCTCATGCCCGGAAGAAAGGCGAAGGACATGGAACGCTCCCGGTTCGAGGCCGATTCGAGACTCGTGGAATTCTGCGAGGTCGGCGGCCGCCTGTTCACCGCCGACGACATGGAGCTGTGGAACCCCGAGGACGCCAAGACCGTCACCTTCCCCGACTGGGACGCGGCCTTCGCCTACCACGACGGCACATACAGCTTCGCCGACAACGTGAAGGCATTGCGCAGCGTCCTGATCGACGAGAACGGCGGGCGCGGCGCATCCAGCAGCGGCAAAGGCAACCTGAAGACCTTCAGGTTCGGACACGCCCCGCACAAGGGCGGCGAAGACCTCGGCAAGACCAAGTTCCCCGCCGAATTCAACGACGGCGAGAAAACGCAGTCGTTCGACAAGGCCCTAGCCAAATTCCGCCGCAAGCACGCCAGCAGCGACACCGAATACGCGATCACCGTGGACGAACAGGGATACGTCCACCAGTACAGGCACGGCGGCAGCACGGCCGTGCAGATCGCCGGCCGCAAGGGCCAGATGGTCATCCACAACCACCCCGACGGCGGCGCGTTCTCCGACAGCGACCTGCTGTCCACCGCCCAGACCCCGGCCAAGGGCATCGTCGCGACCGGGAAGAAGGGAAGCTACATCGTGAGGAAGACGCAGAAGTTCAAGGCGAAGGCGTTCGCCAAAGGCGTCAAGACCGCCCAGATGCAGGGCATCGGCTACGACGACGCCGTTGACAAGTGGCTCACCGCCAACCAGCAGAAATACGGGTACAAGTACGAATTCCGCAAGGCCTGACGAAAGGGGCGGCGCATGGACGACCTCAAGCCCGAACTCATCGCCGCCGACCCGTACAAGAGCCGCAAATGGGACGAACTGACCGCCGGGGCCGACATCGACCCCGCCGCCGTGCCCACCCTCACCCTCTTGGTCAACTGGTACGCGATCCTCGACCAATGCATGCGCGACATCAGCGCCGACGACGGCACCCACGTCGCCTACGTCAACGATCAGGGCGACGTCAAGGCCATGCCCCAGATCGCCACCATGAAACAGGCCAGCGCCGAAATCCGCGCGCTCAACAAGCAACTCTTCGCCGACGGCGGCGACACCGCGCTCATCCGCCGCGACACCAAGGCCGCGCCGCGAGACAACCCGCTCGAACGCGCCCGGCGCGCCCGCGAACTGAGACTGGAGGTCAGGAATGGCGGCAAGGCTCAAAGGAAGACAGCAACCTAGCTACCAGCTCACGCCGCGCCACGCCGACAGCTACGGGCCCGACGCCGCCGCCTTGGCCGAAGGGTACGGCATGCCGCCCGACCCATGGCAGCGCACCATCCTCGACGGGTGGATGGGCACCCTCAAGGACGGCCGATGGGCCGCCGGCGACTGCGGGGTAAGCGTGCCGCGCCAGAACGGCAAGAACGGCGTCATCGAATTCCTCGAACTCTACGACACCGCCATACTCGGCCTGAAGATCCTGCACACCGCCCACGAGGTCAAGACCTGCCGCAAGCACTTCCTCAGGATGAAGAACTACTTCGAGAACGCCCGCCAATACCCCGAGCTCGCCGAGGCGGTGGACTACATTCGGAACACGAACGGACAGGAGGCCATCGTCCTGACCAACGGCGGCAGCATCGAATTCATCGCCCGCTCCAAAAGCTCCGGCCGAGGCTTCACCGTGGACATCCTCGTATGCGACGAGGCGCAGGAACTCACCGACGAACAGATGGAGGCCATACAGCCCGCCACCTCGTCCGCGCCCAGCGGCAACCCCCAGACCATCTACGCCGGAACCCCCACCCCGCCGCACTCGCCCGGCACCGTGTTCGAACGCATCCGCCGCAATGCCCACACCACCAAACCCAAACGCACCTGCTGGTACGAGTGGGGCGTCGAAGAGATCGGCGACATCCACGACCGCACCCGCTGGGCGCAGGCCAACCCCAGCCTCGGCATCCGCCTCGTCGAAACCGTCATCGAAAGCGAGGTCGGCAAATTCACACCCGAAGGCTTCGCCCGCGAACGACTCGGCTGGTGGGACGAATCCCAATCCAACGGCACCGAGATCGACCCCAAGGACTGGGCCGCCTGCAAAACCACGACCCCATGCCAAGAGGGCCGCAACAGCTTCGCCGTCAAATTCAGCCCCGACGGAGCCACCGCCAGCCTCGTCGCCTGCGTCCGCCCGCCCAAAGGCAGCGACCTCAAACCACACATCGAACTCGTGGACGTGCGCAGCATGCGCAACGGCGTCATGTGGCTCGCCGACTTCCTCGAACAACGATGGCGCAAAACCATCGGCATCGTCATCGACGGCCGCGTCGGAGCCCCCACCCTCGTGCAGATGCTCAAAGACGCCGGCGTATCCAGCCGCGTCATCGTCACCCCCACCAGCCGCCAAGTCGCCGACGCCGTCAGCATGTTCGAACAGGCCATCAACGACCACAGACTCACCCACTTCGACCAACCCGGTCTCAACGACGCCGCAGCCCACGCCAAACACCGCAAGATCGGCGACGGCTACGGCTACGAACCCGGCGACCAGAACACCGACGTCATGCCGCTCGAAGCCGCAGCGCTCGCCTACTGGAACCAGAAGACCAGCCGCCGCGACCCCGACCGCAAGCAAAGGATGGTACGACTCGCATGAACGGACTCACCCCGGTCACCGACTTCTCCAACGCGCTGCCATGGTTCACGCCACCCAGCGGCGTCGAAGGACTCCACCCAGACACCGAAAGCCTCATGTTCTCCCTATGCGCCGTATGGAACCGCAAACGGGCCCGCAACACCCTCAGAAGCGCCTACGCTGACGGCAAGCACCGGCTCGACCACATCGGCTTCTCCATCCCGCCAGCCATGCGCCACATCGAAGAGGTCGTCGGCTGGCCCGCCAAGGCCGTCGCCGCCCACGCCGAACGCTGCATGTTCGACGGCTTCGTCAGCCCAAGCGCCAACGACGACCCCTTCGACCTCGACGCCGTCCTGTCCGCCAACCAGTTCGACCTCGAACTGCCTCAGGCGATCCGCAGCAGCATGACGCACTCCGTCGCATTCATGACCGTCTCGCCCGGCGACGAGCAAGCCGGAGAACCGCCCGTGCTCGTCATGCCCTACTCGGCGCAATGGTCGGCCGGACTATGGAACTTCCGCACCCGCAGCCTCAAGGCCGGACTCGTCATCAAGGACGTGGACGACTACGCCCAACCGACGATGTTCAGCGTCTACACGCCGACGGAAGTGACGACCCTACGCCTCGCCGGCGAATGGATCGTGGACGACGTATGGCACCACAACCTCGGCCGCGTCCCCATGGAAGCACTGCCATACCGACCCGACATCGACCGCCCCTTCGGCCGCAGCATCATCAGCCGCCCCGTCATGAGCATCACCGACGACGCGGTACGCACCGTCATGCGCACCGAAGTCAGCGCCGAATTCTACAGCGCACCCCAACTACTGCTCCTCGGAGCCGACAAAGACAGCTTCCTCGACGACAAAGGCAACCCGATACCCGTCTGGGAATTCATCATCGGACGCATCAACGCCATCAGCCGCGACGACAACGGCGACGTGCCCACCGTCCAACAGATCAGCCAGCAATCCGTCCAACCCCACGTCGAACAGATGCGCGAACTCGCCAGCCGCTTCGCAGGCGAAACCAACGTACCCGTCTCCAGCCTCGGCGTCGTCACCGACAACCCATCCAGCGCCGAAGCCATGCACGCAGCCGAAAAAGACCTCGTCATCGACTGCGCCGCAGCCAACCGCGTCTACGGAGCAGCCCTACGCCGCATCGCACAGGACATCATCATGATCCGCGACCACACCGCCGACATCACCGACGAAATGGCCGGCATCACCGCACGATGGCGCTCGCCGGCACTGCCCAGCGTGATCGACAGCGGCGACGCGATCGTCAAGCTCATCGGCGCGTTCCCGTGGCTCGCAGACACCAGCGTCGCCTTGGAGGAGGCCGGCTTCACCGACGAGCAGATCACCCGCCTGCTCGCCGAGAAACGCCGCAACCAAGCCACCGCCACGGCCACGCAGATGCTCGCAGCCCTCACCTCACAGCAACAGGAGGCACCGGAGAATGGTCAGCAGGAACCAGCTCAACCAGCTCAACCTGACGCAGCGACAGGCGGTCAGGCTGGCGATAACGGAGATGCGCAAACTATGGACGACGCTCAATGAGCTCTCGCCCGAATGGCAGCACGACATGCTGCTCGACGCCATCCCGCAGCTCGCCGCACGCTACGGCGACATCGCCGGCACGGCGGCGGCCGAATGGTACGAACAGACCCGCCTCGAAAACACGGGGGACGTGTTCGACGCGCTCACCTACGGCAGCTTCAACCCCGACGCCATACGGGGCAGCATCGACGCCAAGGCATACCCGATGATCCTGTCCGGCAACCCGCAGCAGGCGTTCGACTTCCTCGCCGGCGCGTTGCAGCGCTGGATCAGATACGTCGGACGGCAGACCGTCGCCCGCAACTGCCGGCACGACCCATTCAAACCACGCTGGGCCCGCGTGCCCAGCGGCATGAAGACCTGCGCATGGTGCGAAATGCTCTGCTCGCGCGGCTTCGTCTACTACTCCAAGCAGACCGCCGGCGCGCTCAGCCACTGGCACGACCACTGCGACTGCTCGATAGTGCCCGAATGGGAGAAGGACGAGACCCACATAGCCGGCTACGACCCCGACCTCTACTACTCACGGTACAAGGCCGCATGGGACGCCGCCGGCGGCAGCGGCGCGACCGACGCACAGGTCGCCCACTGGATGCGCGTGCTGAACCCCGGCGCGTACACCGACAACGCATAGATTTACCGCGACCCGAACCGGATCGCGGCGGCACTCGCACCGACATGCGTGGAAACCCCAGAACCCGACGGCCGGACAGCCGGCAAGGAGAGACAACCATGTTCCGCAAGCCATGGATGCAGCGAATCCGCACGATCGTCGCCGAAGGCGATACGGGCGGAAACCCCGAGAGCACCGCCGAACAGGCGGGAGAAGCCCCCAAGGACGAGCGGACGCGCACGTTCACCCAAGACGAGGTGAACGAGCTCGTCGAACGCCGTCTGGCACGGGAGCGGGCCAAGCAGGGCGACATCGCCGAACTGCGCCGCAAGGCGAAGCTCTACGACGAAGCCGAGGAGGCCAACAAGACCGAGACGCAGAAACTCACCGAGCAGAACCAGAAGCAGGCCGAACGCATCGCGCAGCTCGAACACGGCAAGCTCGTGTCCGACGCATGCATCGCGCACGGCATCCCCGCCGAATACGCCGACCTCGTGACCGGCACGGACGAGGAGACCGTCAACGCATCCGCCGAAAAGGTCGCCAAGCTCCTCGGAGGCACGGCGAAGCCCGCCGGCGAGACGCCGAACGCAACCGTGCCGAGCGAAGGCATGCGTCCTGCGGCCACCGGCAGCAAGACCATCCATGAGCTCATCGCCTCAGCCGAAAAGAACGGTGACACCGCCAAGGCCATCGCCCTCAAGAGCATGCTGCTCGCCGACAAGCACTAACCAAACGATCCGAAAGGAACCATCATGCCCGGAATCACCGGCCAAGGAACCACATACAACCTGCCCAACTACGTGGGCGAACTGTTCGCCGTCAGCCGCGAGGACACCCCGCTGCTGTCCGCCATCGGCGGCCTGACCGGCGGCCGATCCACCACCGCCACCCTCTTCGAATGGCAGGGCTACGACCTGCGAGACCCCGACGCCAACCGCCAGCGCCTCGAAGGCTCGGACGCGCCCGAAGGCGAGGCCCGCGTGCGCTTCCACGCCAACAACGTGGTCGAAATCCATCAGGAAAGCGTGGAGATCAGCTATACGAAGCAGGGGGCCACCGGCAACCGCGCGACCGACGGCATGCCCGTCGTCACCGTCGGCGGCACCGTCATCCCGGCCGACGAGCTCGGCTGGCAGATCACCCAGCAGCTCAAGCAGATCGCCCGAGACGTCGAAGCCTCGTTCATCTCCGGCACCTACCAGAACCCGACCGACAACACCAAGCCGCGCAAGACGCGCGGCCTGATCGAGGCGATCACCACCAACTCGCGCAGCACCGACCACACCGCCGAACAGCTCACCGCCGACGACGTGCTCGACCTCGCCCAGCTCGCATGGGACAACGGCGGCATCCGAGAGACCGAGACCCGCACCATCGTGGTCAACTCCACGCTCAAACGAGCGCTCACGCGCGCGTTCGTCACCGACCGCAACTACCGCGAGGAGACCCGCAACGTGGGCGGCGTCAGCCTCCAGACCATCGAGACCGACTTCGGCCGGTTCAACATCATGCTCGACCCCTACGTGCCCAAGGACAAGCTGCTCGTCCTCAGCCTCGAAGAGCTCGCGCCCCGATTCCTCGAAATCCCCGGCAAGGGCCACTTCTTCGCCGAACCGCTCGCCAAGACCGGCGCATCCGACAAGGTGCAGCTCTACGGCGAGATCGGCCTCGAATACGGCAACGAGAAGGCGCACGCCATCCTCACCGTGGGAGCCAACGCGCCCGCCACCAAGGTCACAGGCATCACCTTCGACAAGAAGACCATGGCGGTCAAGAAGGGGGCGACCAACTCCGTCAAGGCGAGCATCAGCCCGCTCGAAGCGACCGACAAGACCGTCGCATGGGCGTCCAGCGCCGCCGCGACCGCCACCGTCAAGGCCGACCCGAACGACCCGCTCACCGGCATCGTCACCGGCGTCGCCGCAGGCAACGCCAACGTGACCGCCACCACCGCAGACGGCGCGAAGGTCGCCACCGTCGCCGTCACCGTGAGCGCGTGACCATGAACGGCGACGACGAAACGGAAGACGAGCCGTTCGCCACCGTCGCCGACCTCGAAGACCGCTGGGACGGACGCACGTTCACCGGCACCGCCAAGGAGAAGCACGTCCGCACCCTCCTTGAGGACGCCAGCGACCTGATCCGCTCCTATCCCGGCCACAAGAGGGCCACACGGGCCACGCTGCGCCGCATCTGCTGCGCCGTGGCCCGACGCACCCTCGAAAACGAGGAAAGCGACCTCAGCAGCAACGTCACCAACATGAGCGAGACCGTCGGCCCGGTGTCGCAAAGCTACACGTTCGGGAACGCGGGCGCGGACATGCGCCTATGGCCCAGCGAGGAGAAACAGCTCGGCGTCGGCCGCCAGCAGGCGTGGAGCTACGACCCGTTCGGGGGAGCCAAGCCATGAAACGCATCCAAGGCGTCGAAATCATGCTCACCCGCCGAGAACTCTACTCGCTGCCCGACGAGATGAACGAACAGACGCCCATCGACCCGCCGGCCGAGACCATCGCCGACGTGATCGTCACGGACGGCGGCCAAGCCAACGCCGGCGAGACGGAACGGCCGCTCGGCGTGGACACCGCCAGAACCATCTACCTGCCACGCGCATGGGAATGGCGAAGCCTCAAAGGTGCGACCGTCACCATCGACGGAACCCGCTACCGGGTGGTCGGCGACCCCCACCCCGTCCGCACCAATCTCACACCGACCCGCCACTGGCCCGTCGCCGTCCAAGTCAGCACACAGGAGGCCTAAGCATGGCGAAGACCCGCGTCAAACTCGACTACAAAGCCTTCCGCATCTACCGGCGAGACCCGACCGTCAAAGCCGCGCTCGACGAACAGTCGCAGGCATGGGCCGCCCGCGCCAACGCGGCGAGGCAACGACGCGACGCCGAATACGACGCCGTGCCGGCCGCCAACACCGACAAAGGAAGCATCGCGCTCGTCCGCACCGGCAACATCCAAGCCCGCCGCGACAACGCAGAAAACAACACCCTCCTCCGCACCATGTAGGAGCCGCCATGCCCAGCATCGCCAGCACCGTCATCCAATGGATCAACCAACACCCCCCAGACGGATACGCGGCCTACGGCAGCACACCGGACCCACGCCCCGAACGGTACATCACCGTCCAGCGCTCCGGCGGCGTCAGAGACCGGTACAAGGACGACGCCATGCTCATCGTCCAAGTCCACGCCCCGACCCGCTCACAGGCCGCCGACACGGCCGAACAGGTCGCCGACCTGCTGCTCGACATGTGGCAGCTCCCAGAGATCGCCGACATCGAGATACACAGCATCGCCGACATGACCCTCAACGGCCCGCCGATCGATCACCGCCACCAGATCACCGCCGAAATCACCACAACCACCTAAGGAACCCCTCATGGCAACAACCAAGAACAACAAGAAAAACGTCAGCCTCGGCAAACCGATGGTCGCCGGCGTCGCCTACCGCGCACCCGCCGGCACCGCACTGCCCACCGACGCCACCACCCAGCTCGCGGCCGCATACGAATGCGTCGGCTTCCTCGGCGAGGACGGCATCACCAACGCCACCGACACCGACAACACCACCGTCAACGACATGGGCGGCGTACAGGTCATCAACGAGATCAGCAGCTACGCCGAAACCTACCAGTTCATCATGATCGAAACCCGCACCGAAAGCCTCAAGGCCCGATACGGCGACGACAACGTGACCGCCACCGGGGACGAAGGAGCACAGACCATCACCGTGCTCCACGCCATGCCCGACGGCGAATCCTGCGTCTGGGTGTTCGAAATCCTCATGACCGGCAACCGCGTCAAACGCATCATCCTGCCCGACGCGACCCTCAGCGAAGTCGGAGACATCACCTACTCCAGCACCGAAGTCATCGGATACGACGTCACCTACAACGCCAACCCCTCCGACCAGATCGACGGAGCCACCAGCAAGGAGATCATCGCACCCCTCTCCAAAGCCGCCACCAAGGCGCTCAAGGCCGCGCTCGCCAGCGCGGCCTGACCGGCACCGGGCCGGCCCGTGACGGCCGGCCCCCCACTACGAGCATAAGGACACCATCATGACGGCAGCCACGCCTCAGGATCACAAGCAGCCCAAGGACACGCCACGCAAGGTCGAGGTCATGGGCGTCACCATGACCATCTCCCCGGCCATCTTCGACGACCTCGACATGGTCGAAAACCTCTACGACCTCCAGCACGCCGACGAGAACGAGGAGGGAGGCTTCGCGATCGTCCCGTTCCTGCGCAAGCTGTGCGGCAAGGACTACACGGACGTGAAGAACGCGCTGCGCGACGACAGCGGGCGAATCCCGTTCGAGAAGGTCGGCGAATTCGTCCAGCAGCTCCTCGGACAACTCAACCCAAACTCCTGACGCTCGTGGGAATGATGGAGGCCGCGCCCGACGCCCTGAGGGCAGACCTCCAACGTTTCTACGGGCTCGACTTGGACGAACTCGGACACACGGTGAGGGTGCGGCGCGCCGCCGACCTCGCCGCGAACCTGCCCGACGACGCCCTCATATGGGGGCGCATCGACGAACGCGCCACATGGGGCACCGTCAGGCATCTGCTCGCCACCATCGCCGACAACACCGGCTTCATCGCATGGACGAAGACCAAGGCAGCCAAACAGGGCGAATGGCGCGGGGCGATCGAACGCCCCGGATACGCGCGCAGCGGCAACGTGCAGAAACTCAACCCCGACGACATGCTGCGCATCCTGCGCATGCCACGCACCTGAACCGAACGGAGGAACCATGGTCGCCCTTGCCCACGCATACGTGCAGATAGTCCCCTCCATGAGCGGCGTCGGCAAAGCCATACAGGACGCCTTCGGCTCAGCCGGCGACGCAGGCGGCGCGCAGGCAGGCAAGGGCTTCGCATCCGGCCTGCTCGCCAAGGGCGGCATCGTCGGGGCCGCCGCAGCGGTCACGTCCAAGGCGATGGGCGTCATCTCATCCAGCATCGGCGGCGCGGTCAGCCGAGTGGACACCATGAACTCGTTCCCGAAGGTCATGCAGAACCTCGGCTACTCCAGCGCCGACGCGGCCAAACAGGTGCAAAAGATGAGCGACAGGCTTCAAGGCCTTCCCACGTCACTGGATTCCATGACCGGCATGGTGCAGCAGCTCGCCCCCATCACCAGCTCGCTGGACGAGGCCACCAACATCAGCCTCGCCTTCAACGACGCGCTGCTCGCCGGAGGCAAAAGCACCGTGCTCCAAGCCAACGCCATGGAGCAGTACAACCAGATGCTCGCCAACGGCAAACCGGACCTGACCGCATGGCGAAGCGTCATGGCCGCCATGCCCGGCCAGCTCAACCAGCTCGCGCAGGCCCTCGTCGGCCCCACGGCCAACAGCATGGACCTGTACGAGGCCATGAAGGACGGGCAGATCACCTTCGACCAGTTCAACGACGCGCTCCTGAGCCTCGACAAGGAGGGCGTCAACGGATTCGCGAGCTTCCAGCAGCAGGCCAAGGACTCCACCAACGGCATCGCCACCAGCTTCGCGAACCTCCAGACCCGCGTCAAGAACAACGTCGCCAAGGTCATCGACGTCATAGGCGGCGAGAACATCGCCAATGCCGTCAACACGTTCTCCAGCAGCTTCAACATGATCGGCGACGCTGCGGCCGGGGTGGTGGGCTACGTCAAGGAATGGCTGGGACAGCTGTACGGCAAGTTGCAGGACAACGGCGCGCTCCAGTCGTTCAAGGCCGCATGGGACAACATCGTCAACGTCATCAAGCAGGTCGTCAACCTCGTCATCGACTGGCTCAAGCTCATCCCGCCCGACGGTGCCGCCGCCGCCATCAAGACCGTCGCCGACGTGCTCAAGACGCTTTCGGACATCCTGCCCGGACTCATGCCGTTCATCGTCGCGTTCGGCACCGCGTTCGCCACGTGGAAGACAGTCAACGCGACCGTCACCGGCGTCACCAAAGGCATCGACGCATTCAAGACCGCCCTAGGCGCAGCCAAGGCCCTCGGCCTTGAATTCTCCACCGTGGTCACCGCAGCAGGCGGCCCGCTCAAGGCCCTGTGGGCCCTGTTCATGGCGAACCCCATCGCCATCGTCATCACGCTCGTCGCCGCGCTCGTCGCCGGCTTCGTCTGGTTCTTCACCCAGACCGAGACCGGGCGCAAGGCATGGGCCGCGTTCACCTCATGGCTGTCCGAGACATGGACCGCGCTCGTGGAGGGCGCGAAGGCATTGTGGAACGGGCTCGGCGAATTCTTCGCCAACCTATGGGCCACGATCACAGGCGGCGTCCGATCCGCGTGGGACGGCATCGGCGACTTCCTCACCGGCCTATGGGCGACGATCAGCGGCGGCGTCACCTCGGCATGGAACGCGATCACCACGTTCCTGACCGGCGTCTGGACCGGCATCAGCACGACCGTGACCACGATCTTCAACGGGATACGCGACTTCATCGTCAACGTGTTCACCGTCATCGGCGCGCTCATCGTCGCACCCTTGCAGGCGATCCAGAACGGCATCAACACCGTGTTCGGCTGGATACTCTCGTTCATCACCCAGCAGATGAACAGCACGAACACCGTGTGGAGCACCATCTGGACGGCGATCTACAACGTCGTCAACACGATCTTCACGCTTATCAGGGGCTACATCTCGACCGTGGTGAATGCGATCCGCACCGTCATCGTCGTGTTCCTCAGCCTCCTCAAGGGAGACTGGCAGGGCGCATGGGACGCGATCAAATCGTTCTTCACGACCACATGGGACGGCATCAAATCGTTCCTGACCACCATCCTCGACGGCATCAAAAGCATCTGGACGAGCGTATGGACGGCCGTAAGCCAGTTCTTCACGACCATATGGAACGGGATCGTCTCGTTCCTCACGCCAATCATCAGCGGCATTCGCAACACGATCAGCAGCGTGCTCAACGCGATCAAGAGCGTGTGGACGAACATCTGGAACGCGGTCAAATCGGTCGCCTCCACCATATGGAACGCGATCAGCGGCGTGGTGTCCACGTACATCAACAACGTGCGCAACACCGTCTCGACCGTACTCAACGCGATCAGCAACGTGTGGACGAGCGTATGGAACCGTGTCAGCTCGTTCCTCGGCGGCATCTGGAACGGGATCACGTCGGCCGTGTCCAACGGCATCCAGAACGTGAGCAACACCGTCGGCCGCATCAGGGACACGGTGCTGGGGGCGGTGTCGAACGCCGGATCATGGCTGTACGACGCGGGCCGCGACATCATCCAAGGCCTCATCAACGGCATCGGCGGCGCGTTCCAATGGGTCAGGAACACCATCAGCAACCTCGGCAGCAGCCTCGTCGGCTGGGCCAAGAACGTGCTCGGCATCCACAGCCCGTCGCGCATCTTCCGCGACGAGGTCGGCAAATGGATACCCGCCGGCATGGCCCAAGGCATCGACAAGGCCAGCGGCCTTGTCGAGGACAGCATCGACAGCCTCACCGGCATGGTGCCCACCGTCAGCCTCAAGACCGACATGAGCCGGCTCGAAACCCCGCTCGCATACCAGAACACCGTCGGCGGGGGACGGGTCAGTTACACGATGGACGACCGGTCGGCCGAGTATGCGACCAAGCAGGACATCATCGACGCGATCGATCAGGCACTCGCTGCCGGGATCACGCTCAACCTATCCGACCGTGGCGGCGAGGTCATGGCCGGCAAGCTCGCCAAGCCCATGAGCTACGAACTCAACTCGCTCGCCATGCGAGGCCGATAACCAAGAGAGGGGAGAGGCATCATGCTCTACCAGAGGCGCATGCGCCTGCCGCGCATCGAAGACCCCACGCTCAACGGCGTCCCGCTGGAGCGCATGATGCTCTCCCTGTCCTCCGACGGCGTGACCGTCGAGGCCGCCGAACCTGCGGTGAGCGTACAGGACATGCCCGGCCGCGACGGCCAAATCGATCTGACCCTCACCGATGCGACCGGTGCCGCGTACATGGGCAACCGCACCATCACGCTCGGGCTGTACGCGATCGGCGGCGAGGACGACATACTCGCCGCCAAAACCTGGCTCGCCGCACTGGCCGGCACGGTGGTCACGCTCGCATGGCGGGGCCTGCCCGGAGCATACCGTGGCCGCATGAGCCTCGGCGCATGGCAGGACAAATGGGCCGGCCGTCATCAGATCGCCACCCTCGTCACCATGAGCATCGACGCGGCCCCCTGCCTCATCGGCCGAGACCGCACCGCCACGCTCAAGGCGGGCGCGAACACGATCCACGTCAAAGGCAACCGGCCATGCTGGCCCACATGGACACTCGCCCCCGCCGCGAACGCCAAGACCGTCAGCATACAGGACGCGCACGGCCACCAGCTCGCCATCGCAGGCACCACCGCCATCACCGGCCGCATCACCATCGAAACCGACCCGGACAGGCGCGAGCTGCGCGTCAACGGCAACCTTATGACCCCCACCCTCGAATCCGACTACTTCCCCCTGCTGACGGGCGTGAACACCCTCACCCTCACCGGCTGCACCGGCACCCTCACCTACCAGCCGCTCACCCTCATCTAGGAGACACAACCCATGCGATACATGATCTTCGACCGCTGGGGCAACCCGCTCGGCGACCTCCCATACGCCATCAAAGCGATCCGCACCCGCGCCACCGACGGCACCGACACACTGGACATCACCACCATCGGCGAGATCAACAAGGACGAACGCATCGCATTCAAAGACTCGATGGGCCGATGGGCGGAATACCTCTGCCAATCCACCCAAACCACCCGCGCCAACGGCATGCCCGTCACCGTCGCCTACTGCGCGAGCAGCATCGCGGAACTGTCCCGCACGTACATCGAGGACAAACGCAACCGCAGTGCGAACGCCAAGGCATGCCTCGCCAAAGCACTGGAAGGCACCCGCTGGACCGTCGGCACCGTACAGACCGGCACCACCACCAGCACCGCCGACCTCAGCTTCTACCACTGCACCGTCCTCGACGCCATCCAAAGCATCACCGAAACCTACGGGCTCGAAACCCTCGTCGAATACCAGCCCGACCCCACCGGCAACCGGATCGGCCAACGCATCATCCACCTGCTCGAACACCGAGGCTCCACCGACAGCACGAAACGCTTCGAATACGGCAAAGACCTCACCCAAATCAAACGCGACATCAACAGCGACGACGTCGCCACCCGACTCTACGGCTGGGGCAAAGGCATCGAACAAACCAACGACCAAGGCGAAACCACCGGCGGATACAGCCGCAAAATCAGCTTCGCCGACATCAACAACGGCAAACCCTACGTCCAAGACGACACCGCGCTCGCCAACTGGGGCATCCTTGGCGCAGACGGCACCAAACGGCACAGCGAAGCCGCCATCGACTTTCCCGACTGCGAGGACCCCAAGGAACTCCTCGCCCTCACCAAGGCAGCGCTCAAAACACGCACCACGCCGGTCGTGAGCTATACCGCAGACGTGGCCGCCCTCGGCCAAGCCGGCTACGACACGGAAGGCGTGGACGTCGGCGACAGCGTGCAGATCATCGACACCAGCTTCACCACCCCGCTCAGACTCGAAGGCCGCGTCCTCCAAATCGAGGAAGACCTCGCCGGCAGCCTCACCGACACCAAGATCACCCTCGGCAACATCCGCCAAACCTACACGCAGCGCATGGCCGCCCAACAGCAAGCCTTGGACAAGCTCGTCTCCAACAGCGGCGCATGGAACAGCGCAGCCGGCAGCACAGGCCCATACATGCGCGACCTGATCGACCGCATCAACCAGATCATGAACGCCACCGGCGGATACACCTACCTCAAACCCGGCCAAGGCATCTACGTCTACGACAAACCAGAAGACCAGAACCCCACCCAATGCATCCACATCGGCGGCGGCTTCTGGCGCATCGCCGACTCAAAAAAACCAAACGGAGACTGGGACTTCCGCAGCCTCGCCAACGGCAAAGGCATCTTCGCCGACACCATCTTCACCGGCCGCCTCTCCGACGCCGCAAACCTCAACTACTGGGACATGGACACCGGAGAATTCAGCCTATCCGCCCGCAGCACCGTCGGCGGCAACAAGGCCGGCACCCTCGCCACCCAGACACAAGCCCAGAAACTCGCCACCGACGCCCAGACCGCCGCCAAGGCATATGCCGACATCGTGGGAGCCAACACGCTCACCAGCGCCAAAAACGACGCGACCGGCAAAGCCAGCACGGCACTGTCCAACGCGAAGGCCTACGCGGAAACGATCATGGCCTACGGGTCGAACCTCGTGCGCAACCCCAACGGCAACCCAGACCACGACCTCGACAAACTCGGAACGTCCAAGCTCACGAAGACCATGCCGGCCGCGCACCCGGAAGGCATCACGACTGCGATCCACCTCGCCGGCAATCGCGACACGAACTTCGGCTGGCCCCTCGACACGTTCCGCAACCACACGTTCCGCCTCTCGGGGTGGGCGTACCGCAAAGCAGGCAACGTCACCAGCAGCTTCGGCATCTACTGGACGGACACCAGCAACGGCAACCATTGGCAGACCATCGCCAAAGTCGCGGCAACCGCCAGCGGATGGACATACGTGTCCGGCAGTTACACGGTGCCGGCGAACGCGAAAACGGCCCGCCTGTGGATGCAGGTAGACCGTGAAACAACCACCACACCGGAACCCGACTGGTACTGGACCGGACTGCAATGCACCGACGAAACCGCCGCACGCAGCTACGTGGACACCTTCGAAGGAGAACTCACCCAAACCTATGTCTTCAACCGACTCACCAACAACGGACAGACCCAAGGCATCTACCTCAGCAACGGCCTGCTCTACCTCAACGCCACCTACCTGAAAACCGGCATCATCACCGGCAAACGCTCATACTGGAACCTCGACACCGGCAAATTCGTCATGACCGACGCCAACGGCAACGAAACCGTCCACCTCGACGGCGACGGCTCCACCAACACGCTCACCGGGACCTTCCAAACCGCCCGAACCGGCAACCGGCTGCAAATCAGCCCGAGTTTCACCCAGACAGAAATCTCAGGCACGGACTCATTCGAGGGCGCAGGCATCCAGTTCTACCACGGCACGACCTCCTACCGGCATCCATACATCGCCATCGAATCAACCTCAAAAGAGGAAGGGGAAATCAGCTCAATCACATTCAACAGTGGACACCGCGTAAAAAACGATCCGGGTTCGTTCGCACGAATCGGCGAGAGAAAAGCCTCCGACAACACCACCAAAACAGCGGTCGTCACCCTCGCCGCGAATCAGGACTACGACGCCCCCGACTCGAACAAGACAGGAGCCTTGCTGGAACTATGGTCGCCAAAAAAAGGAAACACCACCGCCACCCTCTCCGCGAGAAACCCCGACGGCTCCGTCGGCATCCAAGCCGACATCAACTCCGGCTACCTGTACCTCGGCGGCTTCCTTGGCAGCTTCTCCGCCGGACGCGGCACATTCCAATGCGCATGGTGGGAAAACCAAAGCATAGCCGCTCAAAAATACTCCCAGTACACCTTCACCTCGGCCAACCCTGCCAAATACGGCTCATACAAGGCGCTCGCAACCGTCGATCATCGACAGGACGACTCCGCCCTGTTCATAACCACCGTATCCGACTGCAAGGCAAGCGGATGGCTCGTCTGGATATACACGCCACCGGAGCGTGTCGTCACGGAAGTGAAGGCGAACTGGAACTACAACACCAGCACCGGCGTCGTCTCCAACCTGTCCATCAGCTCACCGTATGCGTACCTGTTCCAAGGAACGAAGAACTACTACCTAGCCACAATCGGATTCCTCAAAAAATAGGAGAAACCACATGCGGATCACCACCGTCAACAACCAGCCCGTCCTATTCATCGACCGGCCTCTAACCGCCACCGCCCCGCCGCCGGCCACGGTCGCCGAAGGCATGGTCACGAGCCCCGTCGCCCCCTCAGCCACTGACATGTGCCACGATGCCATCCCCCTCGCTGCGATCGCATCATGGAAAACCCTCCTCGGCATCGACAGCGACACCGAGTCCGTCGCCGCCATCCTCCACGTCCGCGACCACGGCGAACCGGACCCAGACCCGGAAACCGGCGAAAACGCATGGACAAGCGCCTACAACGCCGTCGAGAACACCCTCAACGACCAAACCACGGCCAAACTCGCCGACGCCACGACCGTAGACGGCCAGCTCACCGCCGGACGCAACAAAACACGCAGCCTGCTCGGCCTGCCACTGCTACCCGACACCACAACCCCGGCAAGACTCGCCGACGATACCCCGACGGCAATCACCTTGCCGGACGGAATCGCCACGGACGAACTCGCCACACTGCTCGCCGACCACACCACCGAAATCACAGCCGCGACAGACCGATTCATCACCTCGCTCACACGCACCAACGAAAGGGAACAATGATGAACGACGATAAGAACCTCTACCCGGCCATGGTCGGCAAACTACGCGACATGCTCGCAGACAGCAACATACAAATCGCCGCCCTGCAAGTCCAAATCGACGCCCTCGCCAAGGAAAACCAACAACTCAAAAACCAGCTAGAGAAGGACGACGAACATGGCAACGCTTGACAGCTTCCGCGAAGCCGCCGGCGAACCAATCCGACTCGACCTCGCCAACGGATACATCGCAGACATCCGCCTCAACAGCGGCGACATCAACGGCCGCACCATCACCGTCGCCCTCACCGACAACGGCACACCCATCACCACAACCACCGGAATCACCGCAGCGCTCGCCTACAACACCAGTCCCGGCGGCGACCTCGGCGACCGCGTGACCATGACCGCCGTCAACGGCGCGCCGACGGCCACGTTCCGCGCCGCCGTGCCACGCAAGGCTCTGCTCAAGCCCGGCCGCATCCTCTTGGGCATCGAGATCAGCAAGGACGGCAACAAGACCTGTTCGAGAAACTTCTACGGCCTCGTGGAACGCGCCGTGTTCGACGGCACGTCACCCGACGTGGACGACAAGCTCGGCCGCATCGAACAGCTCATCCTCGACGCCGAGAAAGCCACCGGCAGCGCCAACACGGCCGCAGGCAAAGCCACGACCGCAGCCAACGCGGCGAACACGGCAGCATCCGCCGCCGACACCGCCACCGGAAAGGCCAACACCGCCACGACCGCAGCGAACACGGCAGCCAACGCGGCGAACACGGCGGCGACCAAGGCGAACAACGCGGCGAGCTCAGCCACCACCGCAGCATCCAACGCCAACGACAAAGCCACAACGGCACAGACAGCCGCCAACGCGGCCAACACCGCCGCCGGCAAGGCCAACGACGCCGCAGCCAAGGCCACAAGCGCCGCCGGAGACGCGAGGGACGCGGCCGAAGCCGCGCGCACCAGCGTCATCGAATACGCGCAGCTCTCCGAGGACTGCAAGGCAAAGATCGCCGCCAGCGCGGCGGCGGGCGTCGCGTTCGCCACCCAAGACGAGATCGACGCCCAGTACGAGACGGTGATCGAACCGGTGCTCGGTGGCGACGCCAACACACCGCTCACGCAGGACGACATCGACTGGGCGCTCTCCATCATCAACCAGTAGGAAGGAACCAAACACATGGCGAACACGCAGAAGGTCATGACCTTGGAGGACACCGCCAAGCTCATCGCCAAGGTACACGCCAACGCCAGCGGCGGGGCCAGATTCGAATACGACACCGCCAAAGGCGAATACGGGAACATCGCCGCCTACATGGCCGCCCACACGGACGGCAAGGTGTACGGCGTGAAATTCCCCAAATACACCTACAGCAACACGCCAACGGGAGTGAAGACCCGCGACAACGCCAATCTGACCGTCGAGATCAGCACCAATGACAAGGCCGGCCGCGACGACTACACCGCGCTGCCCGCCTTCCGCGTCTGGGACGTGAACGCCACCGTGGATGACGACGGCGTGCCGCATGTCACCGCCATCGACGGACTCGACAGCCGCTTCAAACGCGACGGTTCGAACGGCGACGTGTACGTCATGACATGCCCCGGCTACTACAAGCTCGAAAGCAGCGGCACGCACAACGAATTCCTCTACAGCGACACCCAGTATGACGGATACACGCCGCTGCCCGGCGTGCTGCTGCCCGACGGGTCGAAGCGCCCCTGCCTGCTGTTCGCAAAATACGCCGCATCCCTCGACTCCCAGCAGCGCCCCCTGTCCATCAGTGGAGTGGAGATCGACCGCGAATTCGGATCACAGAACCGCGCCATCGACTACGCCCTCAAAAAAGGCAAGGGATACGCCGGTCTCTGCGCCGGCGACGCGCTCTATGTCCAGCTCATGCTCATGCTCAAATACGCCACCAAGAACAGCGACGTATTGGGCGGCTTCTGGAACTACAACAACCAGACCGCCGTCACGACGGCAGAAACCAACGCCAAACGGGTCGTCATCGCCGCCAGCGCCGCCGCCAACTACGACATCGGCAGCACCATCAACGTCGGCACCGACAAGGAACGCAACAACGCCGCCAACTACTCGGCCGCACGAGCCAGAACCATCCTGAGCAAAACCAGCATCGACAGCACCCACACCGCACTCAACATCGACGGTGACCCCATCACCACGACCACCGCATGCTTCGTCAGCACCATGCCGTGGAAGACCGGAGCCACCGACAAGCTCCTCGGCATCGACGGCCGGCCCGCCGCTGCCAACCCGGCCCGCCAGCCGGTACGCCTTCAGGGCATCGAGCTGTTCAACGGCATCTATGAAACCGAGGCCGACCTCATCGTCAACGCCGTCAAGGACTCGGACGACGCCGGCCGCGTCGAACTCTACCGCGTCTTCGACACCGCCAAGGCGTCCAAGACCTCGACGTCCAGCTACACCAAGATCGGCGAATATCCCGCCCGCACCAAGGCCACGGACAATTCATGGCGGTACGCCGAGGACTTCAGTCTGTCCAACGGCGTACTGATTCCGACCGGCATCGGCGCGAACAGCACCACCGGCCTGTGCGACGGCACCTACGCCAACCCGATCGCATCCCAAGGGCTCCGTCAGGTGCGGCGCTTCGGCGGCCTCGGGAGCGGGGATGCCTGCGGCGCTTTCGCCGTGATCCTCTCGAACGGCCTCGCGTATCGCTGGTGGACCGTCGGGGGCCGCCTGTCTGCGCTCGGTCGCACGAAGGCGTAGCCGGCGTGCGATGGGGGTGAAGCGCAGCGAGGGGGGCGAAAGCCCCCTTATGACGTTTCGCAAGACATTGGGATTTGTGGCGGTACGCCTCCGACGTTCAGGCGCGTGGTGCGGCGCTTCGGCAACCTCAGGAACGGGGATGCCTGCGGCGCTTTCGCCGTGAACCTCTCGAACGACCTCGCGAATCGCAGGTGGAACATCGGGGGCCGCATATCAGGAACCTGTCAAACGCACATCGCATTACGTCACAACTACCCTCCGTGCCAGCCAACGAGAGGGCAAGCCACGGCCCGGCCGAAAATCAAACCGAGCACCCGGCCAGTAGACGAACCCCACCGGCACCGTCGAACACCGGCATAGTCCAGATAGGAACGGCTCTGAAAACCTACTGCAAGCACACCCACTGCGCGACACCCACGTTCGTCCGCCAAGCCATAGACCACTACCTCAAGGGCAAACGATCACGACGGGACGTCACCCGCTTCCTCGACTCCCACCCGGACCTAGACCTCCTCGCCAGCCAGATCAGCGACGAAATCCGCGAAGGACGCTACCGCGACACCCGCATCATGTACTTCAACCGCATCGAACCGATCAGCAACAAACACCGCGTCATCGGCCGCGAAACGGTCAGACATCAGATATACGACCACATCGCCGTCATGGCCCTCCAACCGCTGCTCGACGCGAAAGTCGGCCGATGGCAGACCGCCAGCATCACCAATCGCGGCACCATCGACGCACGCCGCGCGATCAAACGATGGACACGCGAACGCAGTGCGAAATGGTTCGCCAAGCTCGACGTGCGCAAATACTACCCAAGCATCGACCGACCGACACTGAAGGCGATGCTCGCCCGCGACGTCGGCGACCCGATCCTGCTGCGCCTCGTCTGCCACCTCATCGACCAATACCAAGGCGACAACGGCCTCAACATCGGCTCATACCTGAGCCAATGGCTCGCCAACTACTACCTGAGCCGCGCCTACCACTGGATCGAATCAGAGGCCATGACCATCGAACGCACCAGCCGACGCACCGGCGAGATCACCCGCCGCCGACTCATCACCCACCAACTGTGGTACATGGACGACCTGCTGCTCATCGGCACCTCGAAACGAGACCTCAAGATCGTCGCCCGACGCATCGTCCGCTATCTCAAGGACACCCTCAAGCTCGACGTGCACCCCGAATGGAACTGCAAACGGCTCGACCGCGAACCCATCGACATGGTCGGCTACACGTTCCGCCCACACGGGCGCGTCAACATCCGCAGCGGCGTGTTCCTCCGCGCCCGCAGAACGTTCAACAGGGCCCGCCGACGGCCCATGACCACGTTCCTCGCCCGACGCTGCTGCTCCTACTACGGATACCTGCGCAACAGCGACAGCATCCGATACCGGCGACACCACCGCATCGACCACACCATGCGCCGCGCCCGCCGGCACCTATCCACCCAAAACAGGAAGGCAACCCCATGCTCCAAACCGTATCCAGCACGGAACCCCTCGAAGAAATCAGCTACTACCCTCGCGGCGACGGCCTCGCAGACATCCGAATCCGCCGCAACATGACGACCGTCAGCCACGACGCCGGCGACGGCCAGACCGCATGGACGGAATACACAGCCGACGAAGCCTACACCGTGCGAGACCTCACCCAGCAGGAAGCCATCGAACAGGCCGACAGCATCTGGCTCGACTGCCTGCAAGCCTCCAAGACCGACAGCCAGCGCCTTAGCGAACTCGAAGCGTCAAGCCTCGATCAGGACGAAGCACTGGCCGAAATCTACCAGCTCCTCGCGGGAGGTGAAGCATGAGCAAAGCCATGATCCGCGTCTACGCGCGCCTCGTCATCGCCGGCCGCAAGACCATCGACGACGTACCCGAAACCGGCCGCGAAGCCGTCAAGGCGTACATCGATGCACTGGGCGAGGGGAGCGGCGAGTGAACCCGATCGCCCAAAGCCTCATCGTCTGGGCCATAACAGGGCTGCTCGGCGCGGCCGGCGGCTACGCGACCGCATGGCTCCGCCTGCGCAAACGCCACGACGGCGCGATGGACGTCGGCGTGCGCGTCCTGCTCCTGTGCGAACTCGAACGCCAACAGCGCGAACTCGTCGCCGCCGGAGCGACAGCCGACAACGAAAGCAAGGCCCGAGCCCAGACCATCTACGACGCCTACCACCAACTCGGCGGCAACGGACACGGAACACAAGTCAACAACGACATCCAATCCATGCCCATAACCCGCAGAAAACCACAAGCCTAGCCCCACCATCCGGCGGGGCTATTTTCATGCCCACCCACAGGAAGGAACAGAATGGGCAAACTCACCAAGAACAAAAGCCGACCGGCCAAGACGCTGCTCGCCATGCTCGTCGCCATGCTGCTCGCGCTCGCGCCGGCGACCGCGATGGCCGACATGGTCGGCATCGACGTGTCCGGCTGGCAGGCCGCGAACGTCACCTGCACCGCGCAGTACGACTTCGCCGTCGTCAAGGTGTCCCAAGGCGTCGGCTTCGAGAACCCAAGCTGGCGCACGCAGGCCAAATGCGTGAACGACCGGGGCAAGAGCCTCGGCCTCTACCACTACGCCGGCGGCAACAACGCCACGGCGGAGGCCGACTACTTCGTCGGCAAGGCGAGGGACTACATCGGCAAGGCCGTGCTCGTGCTCGACTGGGAGTCCTACCAGAACGCCCAGTGGGGCAACAGCGGCTGGGTGCGTGAATTCGTGCAGCGCATCCACACGCTCACCGGAGTGTGGCCGATGGTGTACGTGCAGGCCAGCGCGCTCAACCAGATACCCAGCGACGTCAAGGCCAACTGCGGCCTATGGGTCGCCCAGTACGCCAGCAACGCGCCGACCGGCTACCAGAGCCGCCCGTGGAACTATGCGATCTACGGCGAGGCCATGCGCCAGTACACCAGCAACGGGTGGATCAGCGGCTACAACGGCCCGCTCGACCTCAACTACTTCCGAGGCGACGCATCCCAGTGGCAGGCCTACGCCAACCCCGCAGGCAAGACACAGACCATCACCCCGCCGCAGACCGAAAAGCCCCCGACCCAGACCGTCGATCTACAGGCCCTCGCCGAAGCCACCATCCGAGGCGACTACGGCAACGGCCAGCAGCGGCGTGACGCGCTCGGCGCGAACTACGCCGCCGTCATGGCGATCGTCAACCAGCGCCTCACCGGCACCACGGCCGGCCAGACGCCGCAGGCCAACACGACCCGCGTGACCGTGCGCAGCGGCGACACCATGAGCGCGATCGCCACCCGCACCGGCCTATGGCCGCTGTCCAAGTGGAGCGTGCCCAGCGGCAACATCAACCGCATCTGGCCCGGTCAGGTCGTCACCTACAACGGCGGCGGCAGCATCGCCACCGGCAGCAACGCGCCCCCGAGCCGCACCGTGACCGTGCGCAGCGGCGACACCCTCAGCGGTATCGCGGCGCGCCTCGGCATCAGCTACACGCAGATCAGCGGCTACCGCAGCGGCAACCCCAACGTGATCTACCCCGGCGAAGTGCTGCGCTACTAGTGGGCCAGCTCGACCCGCTAGTGGGAACCCGAACCCTACCTAGGAACCTTGAACCCTCAGCCGGCCAAGGTTCCTAGGTACACCCAAGAGAATCGAGACAATATGACCGAAAACATCGAACCCAAGACCGACGTGCCCGACTGGCTGCTACCCGACCGCGTCTATGATGTGCTCAAATGGGTCGCGCTGATCATACTGCCAGCGCTCGCCACGCTCGTGCAGACGCTCGGCCCCGTATGGGGCTGGACATGGGCAGACCCGGCCGCCACCACCATCAGCGCCGTCGCCCTGACCATCGGCGTCATCATCGGCGCAAGCGCCCTCAAGGCCCGAGCCGCCAAGACCGAATGACATGAAAAGCCCCCTACCCTCACCGCAGTTCGCGGCAGGGTCGGGGGCTTTTCTTTGTTTGAGTGGTCAGGCCATTGCGGGCTGTGTCTGGTTGGCCGTCAGGTAGGCGACGAGCGCTTTGCGGATCAGCGCGCTCTTGCCGATGTGCTCCTTGGCGGCCTGTGCGCGTACCTGTTCGTCCATGTCGGCCGTCAGGTATGCTTTGTAGAGCACGTCGGCCTTGGCGCGGGGCTTCTCGGCGAGTGGGCGGCCGGCGAAGATGTCGTCGAGGTCGTCCATCGTCAATTCACGGGTCACTTTGATGGCCGGGCCGATCTGGGTCACGGCGTCGTCCGCAGCGTACTGGTCGCTGATCTCGTTCCAATCGACTGCATCGCTCATAGTTGCGTCTCCTTGTTGTTCTCGTGTTCGTCAAAGTAATGCTGCCATTGAGGGCGCACGCATTCCATTGCATGGAATACCTTGCGGCTCCTCATGGAGATGAAAATCTCGCTGCGTTTCTCCTCGAACTCGTCGGGGTAGCCGAGCAGTGCCACGACCCTGTCGCCCGGCACACGCGAGGCGATGGGGATGCGCTCGATCGAATGCCGGAAGATGTAATCGATCTGTGCTCGGGTGTACCAGTGTTTGTATGCTGATTCTTCGCATTCGATCATGTCTAATACAGTACCATAATTTAGTACTACAATCAAATCAGGAAGTCGGAACACAGCGAACCTCCTAGGCGGCGAGTCGTGTGGCGGCGACGGCGGCGCGCAGCCGGTCATCGGGCATGGCGATATAACGCTGCGTGGTTTCGACCGAGGCGTGCCCCAAGAGCTTTGACACCAAGAGCAGGTCGTGCGTGGCCGCGTATGTAGTCGTCGCGTACCGGTGGCGCAGGCTGTGCGCCGTCCATCCGTCGCCGAGCAGATCGGACAGATGCCGTCCCACATAGGACGATTCGACATGCCCTCTCCAGCGGCCGGGGAAGCAGTGGCCGTGCGCCGAGCGGATCAGCAACGCCAGATCGTCGTCGATCGGCACGATGCGCTGCTTGTCGCCCTTGCCGACGACCACGAGGCTCCAGCCGACGAGGTCTCGCATCACGTCCCGGCTGTGCACCTTGGCGATCTCGAACCGTCTCAGCCCGCACTCGGCACCGAGGCGAAGCATGAGCCGTTCGCCATCGGTCGCGTTGCGCAAGGCTTTGAGGATCACCGCGTCAGGGCATGGGCGCGGATGCGGCTCGGGACGTTTGACGGTGGGCAGGAAGACGCTGGGGTCCGATTCGATGCGTCCTGTCGTGTGCATCCACCGGAAATAGCTGACGCAGGCGTTCTTCGCGCCCTTGCGGGTCTCTGGCCGCCAGTCCTTTGCGGCGAAGTGGGTCAGCAGGTCGTCGCCCTCGACGTCCCTCGGGTCGCCCTCAAGCGCCCGTGAGAGCGCGGACATCTGGCATCGGCGCGTGCCGATCGTGTTGGGGGAGTAGCCCGCCGCCTTCAGGGAGCCGAGCCATAGATCGATTGATTCAGCCCAGAGCGGGCTTGGATATTG